>NZ_JBJPHT010000036.1:0-67720 GCF_052939475.1 Phormidesmis sp. 146-20 | reverse complement strand
GTGGACGATTCTAATTGACTCACAGACACCTTCAGCAAGGACACCCGCCCTTGGGGCGGTCACATTCATCAAGCCACCAGCTTTGCTGGGGGTGTCTGACTTAAGACTCTCGAATTGGATTTTTCGAGGTGCCCTACTGCCTATTCGGTTGACTCGATCCAGGATTAGATGCTTCAGGTTGAATTAATGGATTGAAATACTCTCGGATGAGAACTATTTGACTATCAACAACCTCAATGACCCCGATGTACTGATTGCGATAGGGAGTTGGGTTGCTTGACACCAGAAAATCACCCTGTCCTTCAAGAATCACAGCATTGTCAAACCGTGACTGCCGAAAGACTATATTAACAAATCGAATTTGAGAATATTGACTAAAGATTCGATTGAAAAAAGCATTAACAGCCTGCCTGCCTTCGACTCGAAGTCCTCCCGGTTGCAATGGCGAATAAGGTTGTTCCAGAACAATGTTGTCTGTGATCAGTTGATTAACTGTGCTGATATCTTTAGCTTCCACTGCCTGAACAAATCGTCTAACAACCTCAATGCGCTTGGAAGAGACTGGTTTAGCACTCATTTTTTGGTCTAACATGGCTGCGCTTGATGGTATCGCATTGACACCACTCACAAAAGATAGTCCGACGCAAAGCAAAAGAGCAGAGCAAGCAAGTAACAATACTTTTCGATTCATCTTGTATTCCTCAAGAACAACGTTTGGATATTACTTTTCTTTACTTTAGTCGTGCAGTTTCCGTCTGTCCAATTCATAATTGATGCATTATTAATAACCAGCAGTTATTAAAATGGAAATTCGTTTGCTTCGCTATTTCGTGGCTGTGGCTGAAGAACTGCACTTTGGCAGAGCAGCCGAGCGGTTGCACCTGACGCAGCCTGCTTTGAGCAAGCAAATTGTGGTGCTGGAGCGTGAACTAGGTGTTGTTCTCCTAACTCGGACGAAGCGGGTAGTCCGGTTGACGATCGCAGGACAGGTATTTTTGGAACAGGCGAAACAACTGCTTGCCCAGGAAGAGCGCGCGATCGACCTCACCAAACGCACTGCTCGTGGAGAAGTCGGACAGCTAACCATTGGTTTCACCTCCACCGCAACCTACACAGTGTTTCCAGAGCTGTTAGGGCGATTCCGCGATCGTTTTCCCCAGGTCGAACTCAATCTGCAAGCGCTTTCAACCGAGGCTCAGGTTGCCGCCTTGAATGAACGCAAAATAGACCTAGCGTTTCTGCACCCACCAATTGATGAGCGTGGGTTGAAACTGCATCCGATTCTGGAAGAGCAATTCCTGGTTGTGCTACCCAAAAAACATCCCTTGCTTGGTTACACTAAAATCCCTGCTGCTGCTTTAGCGAATGAAGCCTTTATCATCCATCCTCGTCAGGAGGGCCCTGCGCTTTACGATGGATTTATTCAACTCTGTGAGCAACTTGGCTTTCAACCTAACATTGTCAAAGAGTCTATTTCATTACAAACCCGTGTATGTTTGGTGGCGGCGGGGATTGGCATCACCTTTGTTTCAGAGTGCGTCCGGCCTGTTGTTGGTACAAACGTTATTTGTAGACCTCTGGCAGATTCGCCTATTACTCTCAAGTTTGCAGCGGCTTGGCGTGAAGATCTTATCTCCCCAACCCTACAGAAATTTTTGGTAGTTTTGTTGAATGAAGGAGTGCAGGACGATCGCTCAACCACTAGCTCTAAAACTACTAACGCTAGAGCCTAACGAGAACTGTTGCAAACAGCAATTTATCAACCCCAGAGTCTCATGTAGCTTAAAACAGAGTGTGCCAGACTTCCAAACGCATCATAATGATTCATAACTGATTCTCCTTTGAAATCATGGCTAATCTGATTACCCAACTTCAGCAGGAAAATAGCTGCCTCTGTCTGGAACTCGCTCAACTCAGGCAGGAGAACGATCGCCTCGTCGTGCAGTATGAAAGCCTGCGTCAATCCGAATTGCGCTATCGGCAGATCTTTGAAAATGCGCCCATTAGCATGTTGTCGATTAACACAGATGGCTACATCACGCGGATGAATGCGGCGGCTGAGAACTTATTTGGACTGACGATCGACCAGTTAAATGAGCAGGCTTGTCCAATCTTTAGCAATCCTCAACTGGTTGAAAATGGCACACTGCCCTATATGCAACGAGCGTTTGCTGGAGAAGCCGTCATCGAACCTCCGACCACCTACGATGCATCGAGAGACTTGGCAGGAGGCAAACTCCACTACGGGCGAGGACATTATGTACCGATTCGGAACGCTCATGGCGAGGTTGAGGAAATTGTCGAAATTAACGCCAATTACAGCGACTTCTTTGCCCTGCAAAAGAAATTGCTTGCGGAAAAAGATCGCGCGGCTCAAGAACGCGCCCAACTTCTTAGCACGATCGCTGAAGTTGCAAATCTACTGCTGAAGTCCTCTGATTACACGACTGTGCTTCCCGATGTGGTGCGATTGTTAGGGGAAGCGGTGGGGAGCGATCGCTGTAGCATTGTTCAAGACATCACCCATCCAACGTTACGAAAGCCAGCCGTACAGATCCCGGCGGAGTGGTGCAAGGTAGATGTATCAGCTTCGGTCGTCTGTACGCCTCAACTTCAGAGCGCTCTACTTTGGGAAGATATGGGCGGACTCTACGAGCAGTTCTTAGCGGCAGAAGTGATTGATTTTCTGGTGGCTGATCTGCCGGAACCGACGCGCAGTATTTTCGAGGCTCAAAGAAACACTTCGATGCTGGCTGTCCCCATTGTAGTGAAAGATCAACCTTGGGGGTTGGTCAGCTTTGACAATTGCGAATCTTCGCGCCTGTTCGACCAGGCGGAAATTGCGATTTTGAAGATTGCGGCGGATAGCATTGCAGCGGCGATCGAGCGTCAGGCAAAAGACGAAGAACTTCTGCAAATAGAACAGGCGAGAACACAAAGTGCCGCAGAGCGTTCGCAAGAACTCGAAACCATCAATGCTGCCCTACAAACAGAAGTGACAGAGCGGCGACGCGCTGAACAAGTCTCACGCGGACAAACTGAAGCCCTAGTCAAAACGCTCACCACCCTGGCGCTAGAACCTGTATTAGACAACTGCCTCGGCTACATGCTGCAAGCGATCGCGGATCAATTGAACGATCGATCTGCGGGGATTTATATTTACAGCGAAGTCTACGACACTACCCTGCTGCATCTCAACTACGAAAATGGACAAATTCAGCGCAGCAAAGAGATTTGTCATCCCTGTGCCCGCACCCCAAACCCGCCCCGCCAATGGGACGATCAATACATGCCACTCCTCAAGCAGCGACAAATTTTGATTCAGGATGTCGCACACTATTCTCACAACCTCGATCGTGGCATCAAACAAATTTTGGTGGTTCCGCTTTTGTTTGGCGACACCTTCTTAGGCAACATCACACTACGCAGCACTAAGTATCGCCAGTATCAGCCTGAAGAATTGGAGCTGGTGCAGGCACTCACCCATCAAGCGACACTAGCCATTCAACTAATGCAGCTTGCCAAACAAGGACAACATGAGGCAAAACAAGCGGCAATTCTAGAAGAACGAAACCGCCTCGCCCGCGAGATCCACGACACTCTAGCACAGTGTCTAACAGGAATCATCGTGCAACTGCAAGCCGCAACTGATAATTACACAACTAACCTTTGGGATCAAAAAGCACATCTATCGCAGGCGATCGCACTAGCCAAAAACGGACTACACGAAGCGCGACGATCGGTGCGAGCTTTGCGCCCACGATCGCTCGAAACTGAACCCCTCGAAGCCGCGCTCGAACACCTGACAGAGCAAATGGCAATCGGTACATCGCTGGAAACAAACTATCGGCTTGTGGGAATTCCGTATTCGCTGACCCCCTCGATCGAGGATCATTTGTTACGCATTGCCCAAGAAGCCTTTACCAATGTTTTGAGACATGCCAATGCTAATCAAGTCGAGATTGAGCTTGACTATCAACTAAACCAAATCTATCTGCATATAAAAGATAATGGTCAAGGGTTCGATGCAAACACTTCGCTGGCTTCAGGGTATGGTTTGATCGGAATGCAAGAAAGAGCCGATCAGATGGCAGCCCAATTGAGCATTGTCAGCGACCCACAGCAAGGCACTTGCATTCAGATCACCGTTCCGATTTTGCCTCAATGATAGGAGTATCGTGTGACTCAAACCCCACTGATTCGCATCCTAATTGCCGACGACCACCCGATCGTCCTTCAGGGATTGGCAGCTTTGATTGGGCGACAACCAAACATGACGATCGTTGCAGAAGCAAGCAACGGCCGAGAAGTCATTGATTCCTTTCGGCAGTGTCAGCCCGACGTGGCATTAATTGATCTGCGAATGCCAGAGATCGATGGAGTCAAAGCGATCGCAATTCTGCGTGAAGAATTTAGCAACGGGCGGTTTGTTGCCCTGACCACTTATGATACCGACGAGGATATCTATCGCAGTCTGCAAGCTGGAGCAATGGCCTACCTGCTCAAAGACGCACCGCCCAGTGAGCTATTGGCAGTGATCAGAATGGCCTATGGGGGGCAAAAATACATTCCATCGCATGTGGCAGCAAAGCTTGCAGACCGCATGACCTGGACTGAGTTAACGATGCGAGAACTAGAAGTGGTGCGCTGGATGGTTAAGGGATACGGGAATCGGGACATTGGTAGAGAACTCGGAATTAGCGAGGGAACAGTTCGCGCCCATGTGAATAACATCTTGTCGAAACTGGAAGTTAGCGATCGTACCCAAGCAGCAATGTTAGCCGTAAGACGTGGACTGGTTCGCCTGTAATCCCGTCAGAAAGAACATTACAATCCACAGCTATGCTGAATGATATAGAAATCTCTCTGCGGATTAGTAGAGTAGAAAATAAGCTTGCTGCTCATTTGCAAATACCAGTTCTAGCGATAGAGTAATCACATTAAAGTTTTCTTAGATTCACCTGAGCAGATCTTTCAGGGTGTTCTAGCAAGCAATGAACTTGTCATGGGCAAATTGACACCACCCCTTCAGAAAGATGACCACATTTTAGGGCTAGAGACTGCGCCTATCACACTCGTTGAATATGGAGATTACCAATGTTTTCACTGCCGTCAAGTTCATCAAATGGTCGATCGCATTCGCCAACAGTTGGGCGATCGTCTCTGTTTTGCATTTCGCCACTTTCCTCTGACCGCGATTCATCCCTATGCCCAATATGCGGCTGAGGTGGCGGAAGCCGCGAATGCTCAAGGGCGATTCTGGGAAATCCATGACTATTTATTTACCCATCAACAGAGGCTTGGGAACGGACAATTGCTGCACTATGCTGCAAGTCTGGGAATCGATTGCGATCGCTTTGAACAAGAGATCGCAGATCACCGACATGCGGCGCAGGTGTGTGAAAACTTAATCAGCGGAATTCATAGCGGTGTGAATGGGACACCGACATTTTTTATCAATGGCGATCGCTACAACGGGGCTTACACTTTCGATGCAATCCTGGCAACGACTCAAAGGCTATCAGCCTTGTGATCGCGCCGAGATATTTGCTACTGGGTTCCTGACAAAATTTTAGACACTCTACTAGAGAGCGTAAAACCGTCTCACAAAGCCTTAATAACCCTCATTTGGGGAGAACATCTAACCATGTCAAAATCAAAGAAACTTAATCGACGACTGTTGCTGCAAGGCGGAATCGGAATCGCAGGTGTCACGACTGCTGCTGTTGCAGGATACGCCCAGGCGAATAGTCAACCGACTGGTGAGCGCAATGAGGAAATCGCTCAAACCGCCCCTCAAGACAGTCAGAAAGGGCAATTTGCAAACCAGGTCGTGCTGATTACAGGGGCAACTTCAGGAATTGGTGAGGCAGCCGCACGATCGTTTGCTCAACAAGGGGCGATCGTGCATTTCTGCGGTCGGCGTGAGAACTTGGGCAAGCAGGTGGCAGACTCAATTAATTCCAAAGGTGGTAGAGCGACTTATCAAAGAGCAGATGTGCAAAGCGAAGCAGAAGTAAAAGCATTCATTGATGATTGTGTGCGTCGCTATGGTCGCATTGATGTTGCTTTTAACAATGCTGGAATTGTCAATCCAAAATTTGTCAAACTTCACGAACAACCGACGAAAGACTACATCGAGACGATGAACATCAATGCATTGGGAGTCTTTTTATCGATGAAGTATGAGATTCCTCAAATGCTAAAGCAAGGAAGAGGCGTGATTATTAACAATGCTTCTGTTTCAGGACACAAGGGCTATACCGAAATCGCTCCCTACAATGCCAGCAAACATGCGGTGATCTCACTAACTCGTGTGGCTGCATTGGAATACGCCCGCAACAATATTCGAGTCTGTTCGATTTCTCCAGGGGGAGTCGATACCCTCATGCTGCGCTATGCGTTTGCTCAACGAAAAGTTGCCTTTGAGGAAGGCGAGAAAACGTTACCGATCGGACGAGCCAACACTTCTGAAGAAATGGCTGAAACCGTTCTATTCTTGGCTTCTCCCCAAGGTAGTGCTTTTCATGGGTCGGCCGTGGATGTCACTTGTGGACTACTCTCATGACGCAACTCAAATAACTCATATGAGTCCGCAAGATTTTGATATCACGGAGCAAGAACTTAGTATCGCAAAGACATTCAAACTCTTGGAGTCAGATGATGCAATCCCTAACTCGCTTCTGCATTTTCTCCCTCATCACACTTAGCACTGCAATGTCGCTATCCTGTAGCGCGCAAACGAATAAGCAATCAGCCCCCACCCATCAACCTGCAACTCTGACAGCCAATCAACCAACAGCCCTTAAGCCTAGAATGAACAAAGTCACCTTTGTAAGTCAAGGGGAAACTCTGGTTGGAAATCTCTATCTTCCGACTACTTACAAAGCGGGTGACAAGCTGACTGCTCTAATCGTGACGGGAGCCTGGATGACTATCAAAGAGCAAATGCCAGCGCTCTATGCCCAAAAACTAGCTGAACAAGGCTATGCTGCCTTAGCTTTTGACTTCCGCTCCTTTGGGGAAAGTGGCGGCAAGCTGCGAGACTTTGAATCTCCCACAGCTAAGATTGCCGATATCAAGAACGCTGTGACCTATTTACAAACCGTGGATGCTGTGGATGTCGATCGGATTGCTGGACTGGGTATTTGTGCGAGTGCAGGCTACATGGTCACTGCGACCGCAGAAGATTCTCGCATCAAGGCCCTGGTTACGATCGCACCGTGGATTCATGACCCTCAAATTGTAAACAAGGTCTATGGCGGAGAAGCCACAGTTCAAAAGCTGATTGCGAGAGGACGAAAGGCGGAAGCTGACTTTCAGAAAACTGGGAAAGCAGAGTACGTTCCAGCAACAAGCAAGACTGACAAAAACTCGCCGATGTTTGGCGAAATTGACTACTATCAAAATCCCAAGCGTGGAGCAATTCCCCAGTGGGACAATCGATTTGCCGTGGCATCTTGGGCAGAGTGGTTGACCTTTAATCCCATGCCTCAGGCAAAAAACATCAAAGTACCAACGCTGTTTGTTCACAGTGAAAAAGCTGCGATTCCCGATGGAGCGCGTCAGTTTTTTGCAGCAATCCCTGGTCAAAACAAGCAGATTGTTTGGTTGCCCGATCGCCAACAGTTTGATTTCTATGATCAACCTCAAACGGTGAATGAAGCGATCGCGCTCACCGTGAACAAGCTCAGAGCAGCCCTGGGAACAGGATCATGAAAATTACTCGTAGAACTTTGTCGCTGCTAGGAGGTGCAAGCGTAATGAGTTTTCTAGCAATGTCTTCAAACAGTCAAGCAGAATCTAACAGTGTTACCTGGGCAAAGCAGTTTTTTGCGGCTGTCGATTCCCGCCAACCTGACTTGATTGTTGCCTTTATGCAGCCCGACATCCGGTTGCAAATGGGAAACGCCTCTGCGCTAGTTGGAATTCCTAGAGTTCACGCAGCTTTCTTGCAAGCGGCTCAACGCTTTATAGCAATTCAGCACAGTATCCAAGGCATTTGGCGGGGCAGTTGGGAGAAGGGGTCTGTCGTAAGTGTAGAGGCGATCGTAACCTATACCTTTCCAGACGGCAGAATCGTAAAATTACCTTGCACTAGCACTCTGCGGTTGCAAGACGAAAAGATTGCAGACTACCGCATTTTTATTGACCCAACCCCGGCATTTGCAGATTAACCTTCCAAGTTTACGATTGTGATCAACAGACTCGAAGCATTACTGAGGACAAAACGATGAAAACCTCTCGCAGGCACTTGACTTGGTTGGGAGGCACAGGTTTTCTACTTGCATTTCTTGCGAATTCAGCGTCCATGAATGCTCAACGCAATTCAATCTCTACCACGATGAATGATCAAGCTGCCATTATCAACGCTGTAAATGGAATTGCCATCTTTGCCGATCTACGCGATTGGAATCGATGTCGTCAAAACTTCGTTAATGAAGTTGAATTTGACTATACAGCAATGACAGGTGGCAAGCCAACGGTAATCTCAGCAGACAAGCAAATACAGCAGTGGTCGGAATTTTTCAAGAACACATTTAAGAACACACAGCACATCATTGGTAGTCATGTGGTGACGGTCAAGGGAAATACAGCAACCTGCGTCTCAAACTTCCAAGCGCATCATACTTATTTAGATGGCAAAAAAGGGACTTGGATGCTGAATGGTGTCTACAATCATGCGCTTGTGCGGGCGGGAAACGAGTGGAAAGTCAACAAAATGAAAATGTCGGTTGTATGGGAAACCGGAAATCGTCCTGCTTAATTTCTATGAACATTGCATCAAAGGAGGAGTTGGAAAATGGTAAAAAAAGCACGGGTCGATCGACGGTTAATTCTTCAAAGTAGCATCGGATTACTTGGCTTGGGAACCACGATTGGTTGTGCCAATATGGGTAGAAATACGACCGCCCAGGCAAACCCTACTCGACCCGCAAGGAGAACAAACGCTGAAGCTGTGGAAACTTACTTTGTAGCGCTTGAGACCGCAAAGTTTGAAGTACTCCGAGAGATCTTTGCGGAGGATGCAAAGCAGATTATGCCCTACTCCTTTGGAGAATTCCCTAGAAGTTTTGATGGGCGAGAAGGAATCTACAAGCAGTACAGTTCTCTTCCCAAAACCTTTAGCAAGATGTCTTTCCCTCGAACGATTTTCCCCACTGAGAATCGCGATGTGATCTTTGTTCAGTTCAAAGGCGATATTGAGATTAGAGCAGGTGGACGCTATCAGAATGACTACATTGGAATTTTTAAGTTTGAGAATGGACTAATCAAAGAGTACACCGAATACTTCAATCCCCTCCTAGTTTCTAAGGCGTTTAACGTCCCAATCAAGTAAACCACGATCGAGGGACTAGCATACAGTTTTCTAGATTCCATTGGACTGGTTTGAGAAGGCTCGATCGTGGCTAACAACCTTAAACCAGCACTCTAAAGAACAGGGTAACAAAGGACATTCAAGAATGAGTAATCTACTTCCTGAAACACTTCTATTCAAGATTCATCGTTCAAACGGTGAAGTTTCAAGCTTCACTGCGAGTGGAGTACCTGCGGTACAAAATATCTTAGAACAAATTCAACGCGGTAAGGTATTTACTCAACCCAGCTTAGTTTTGGCAGATGTGAGTGTGTTAGTGGTCTATCCTGGTGCAGAAATCGTGCGGATCGATTTACAGATCGATGTTGATTCTGAAACCCTTAAATCAACGATAAGAATCAGGTGGCATTTTGGGGAGTAGACGCTTCTCTCAATGCGGGCATCTTTGTCGGCGATGGCAATTCACTCCGCACGATCGCACAGACATCCGACGAGTTCAGTTTCTTGGGAGTAGGGCCCTCAATTAACGATGACGGAACAGTTGCTTTTTTAGGCGGACTCGACAGCGGTGACGCGGGCTATTTTACGGGTGACGGCACGACTACCACGCTGATTACAGATAGTTCAGGACAATTCAACTTTCAGCGCATTCCGACCCTCGACAATTTGTTTGGGGAGCCTGTGATCAACGATCGTGGCACAGTTGGATTCCGGGCGGATCTAGACAATGGAGACAAAGAGATTTTTTCTAGTAAGAAAGGCAAAATTCAGATCATCACAGATGCAAACCCTGAATTCACAACCTTTGGAATTACGCCAGACATTAACGCTAAAGGAACAATTGTCTTTTCCGCAGGCACCGCTCCAGTTCCAGGAACAATCGAGGTAGACGGGCAAACAGTCCCGATCGCAGAGTTGTTTCAAAACGCAGGCATCTTCACGAATCATCGGGGCAATTTGAATACGATCGCAGATTCAACCGATGGATTAACTTTGTTTGGGAGTTCTCCTGCCATTAACGATCGAGGAACGGCTGCCTTTATTGCAGTCAAAGCGACTGGAGAAGTTGAGGTATTAACTGGAAAGGGCAATGACCTAACAACGATCGCGGATAGTCTTGGTGACTTTAGTTCATTCCGAGGCGTTGATATCAACAATCAAGGAACCATTGCTTATCTTGCCGATTTTGATGCGGGCGGCAGTGGTCTTTTCGTGGGACAGCAGGAAATTATTACCACGGGAGATGAGTTACTGGGTTCAACAGTGACAGAATTGAACTTCTTAAATAAAGGTCTGAATCAGGACTCTGTGGCATTCTGGGCAAAATTAGCAGATGGTCGCTCTGGAGTTTTTCGCGCTGATCAAGACAAACCATCTAAATCACCGTTTAGCCTTCATTCTCTCTATAACGAGATTGGACACTACACAACGACGATCAGCGCAAAGCGCTCCGATGGAACTGTAGCCGATGGAGACCCCGCCGACATTTACTTCCCCCAATTGCCTAGCTCCTATTGCTCGACCGAGTTTCCCATAGCCCTTTTGCTACAAGGTGCGCTAGTCGATAAAGCAGATTACTCTAATTTTGCTGAACAAGTCGCAAGTTACGGCTTTGTGGTGGTGGTTCCCAACAATGAGCAAACGCTGTTTCGTCCCGATGGTTCATCTGCTACGGGTCTATTTCCTGAGCAAGGGCAAGTGAATGATGTTTTAGATCAAATGAAAGTGGAAGACCAGGATAACTCGTCGCCGCTCTTTAAGATTGTAGACACAACCAAGTTGGGATTGCTAGGGCACTCGTTTGGAGGAGCCGTGGGAATTGGGGCAACCCAGGAAGAGATTCGCATCCCTGGACTGAATGCAGAAAACTACACGGTTCCTCCAGAGTTGAAGGCAGGCATCTTTTATGGAACTAGCTTTGGAAATCCGCAAACTGGAGAATTTGTGCCTATTAACAATGAAGTTGCGCTCGGACTGATTCGAGGCGATTTGGATAGCGTGTCTTTACCAAATCGGAGTCAATCCACCTATGATCAGATTCTCAATCCGCCCAAAGTTTTAATTACAGTCAAGGGTGCGAATCACTACGGCATCACGAATGAAGACAACCCTGTTCGTGATCCAAGTAGACCGACTTTAGATCAAGCAGCGGCGACGAGTGCGATCGCACAATCCAGCGGATTATTTTTGAGAGCAAACTTACTAAACGATCGCAGAGCATTTGATGCTGTCTTCAACACCAGTACTCCTTTTGATTCAAATGTAAGTATCATCAGTCAGACACGTCCCATGTTGTAAATGAGGTAGCTAAGAAACTATCATGAACTCAATACCTGTGATGAACTAAGGAAGTCTTGAATCGTCCTGCGATTTTTAGGAACAATCAACTCCTTTTACGTCTCTTCTTATCCAATTATTCTGTAGAGGTTTCTCAAGGCAAGTTCTAACATCCCCTGTTCCAGAGATCGCCACGCTAGATGAGGGCTGGGAATTTAAGGTTGATGACTATACGATCGACCATCAAGGTGGCGCAACGATCGATTTGTCGGTCAGCTACGATTACAAAGAGGGTATTGGTGTGACAAATCCCCTTGAATACCCTGAGTTTACGCAGAACAACTACATCGACAACTTTCTCAAAACCTATCCCAACGAGACAGGTTTCTGGGAAATCCTCAACAAGAATCTAGTTTCAGACCTACTGACAAAGCCGATACCGACTACATTTGGTTTCGACTATCAACTAGCTGACGTATTAGATCGCTCACTATTGAAATCGATGTTCTGCCGGGTTCTTCAAACATTCCAATCTTGCGATCGAGCATTGTGACAGGCTTGCCTAATATTGAATTGTCTAGGGCGAAACTGCTAGGCCAAGGTAGACAGATCAACTATCAAGACGCAAGCGGCAATCTGGACGTTGCGATGCTTCAAATGAAGCTCAACTCGATCGTATTCAAAAGCTGATACAAGCGATCGCATCTCACGTTAGGGAGTAGGAGGTGGAGCTTCAGCAGGCGCAGGTTCGGGAGGGGGTGCAGCTTCTGGTGCAGGCTCCGGTGCAGGTTCAGCAGGTGGAGGAGCCTCCGGAACTGGCGCAGGTTCGGGAGGGGGTGCAGCAGGTTCTGGTGTAGGCTCAGGCGCAACAGGTTCGGGCGTAGGGGCTGCGGGTTCTGGTGTCGGTTCAGGGTCTGGTGTGCTCGGAGTTGGAGCAGGTGCAGCAGGAGTTGGTGGCGCATTTTGAGGCGGTTGGCTCGGCTCTGTTGCAGAAGCAGGCGGTTTCTGTTGCTGAACTTCGCGTTGAATGCGCTCTTGTTCTAAGCGTTCTTGTGCTGCGCGTTCTGCTTCTCGTGTTGCGCGATCGCTGTCTTCTTGGCGACGACGATCGGCATTTTGACGCTGGAAATCTGAGCCTTCTTGCTCGGAGGTAACTCGAATTCGCTGACCTTGAAAACCACTTTCTGAAGCTTCGTATCTGCGGCGACGGATTGCTTCTTCAGCTTTGCGATCGATCTCTCTGTCTCCGCTCGATGTTCTCAGCCGAATGTTAGTCACATTGCCGTCTTTATCGACATCAAAATCAAACCGAGCAGACCCTTCTGCACCCAGATATTGGTCTAAGTTACAGTTATCTTTGCATTTTGGCCGATTGCGACGCGATCGAGTCGGCGGATCAGAGTCTTCACGCGGTGGAGCTTCGCGAACAGCAACGGGTTGAGGCGATGGGCTAGGTTTGCCTTGTTGTCCAGAGCCTGTACTGTTTCCGGTTCCGTTCCCGTTGCCATTCCCTACACCATTTCCAGCGCCACGATTTCCGATCCCGTTACCATTACCATTACCAGAGCCGTTTCCAGTTCCATTTCCGGTTCCTGTGCTAGTTCCGCTAGGATTGTTGTTAGCTTGGGTAGTCTGGCCGTTGGGTGAGTTGTTTTGTTCTGGTTGCGAGTTCGCCTGTGCAGTTGGCGTTGCGGTTGGACTTGCAGAGGGACTCGGTGACGGGGTTGGGTTAGGAAATGGATTCGGTGACGGAGTTGGACTTGGTGATGGGCTAGGCGTGGGAGTCGGACTTGGAGAAGGACTGGGAGTAGGGTCTGGCAGGGGAATCTGTTCGGCAATTTCCGGTTCAGGAATCGGCGATGGCACAACATCAGGTTCAGGGATCGCTTGTGCAACCTCAACAGAATCAGGAGGTGGAGAACTTGGATTCGGATTAAACAGTGAGAACTGTTCACTGCCACCCCCGCTTCCGCCTGCTTCTGCATCTGTGGAGGCGCTATCGGGTGGAGGTTCGTCCGGTTGAGTGTCAGCGATGATTTCAATTTCTTCTTCTGCGACCGCCGTCTCTTGGGCTGGTTTCCAAAGGAGTACTAGCAACGGGATCAAGAGCAGATGCAGGACGATCGCACTTGTAAAACTGAAGGGCAAAAACCGTTTTAGACCCGCAGCTTCTTTTTTCCGTTGCTCAATCACTTCTGGAACAAAACTCATGATTTGTTGATAATTAGTTGCATCGGATGATCCTTCCTATCTTACGCTAATGATGGATCGATCACCTGTCAAGAGTAGCTAAAGCGGGGTTATGTTACGACGAATTGCAACGACCCTATTCTATGAGCGTTGAGAAACACTTGACAATAAATCGCATTAGTTTTATGCTGCTGGTTGGTCTTTTTGTCGTCTCAGTGCAAAAGATCTAAAAGCTCTATATATGTTCAAAATTTTTGCAAGACTCTAAAAGCAAGTTGGGATAGTGGAAATGAGTAGCGCGATCGAACTTCTTAAGGCGGGCGGGATTGTCATGATCTCACTGCTGCTGTTTTCTATCACAACAATTGGTCTAGTAACTCTGCATAGTGGCCCACTCCCACCCCAATATCTACGACTGTTGCCCCATCCGGAATCCATCGATCGAGGTATCGTTTAGTCATTGCAAACTCAACTGGACTGTACTGGTGGAGCCGAACAGACTCGTACTCAAAAATACTCTGGTTTCGGCAATGCATCCGTGAAAACAAAGCCGACTTTCGCCGATTAAAACGCCTTCCTATTGAGCGAAGGCAGACTTCGTTTTGGTCGGAACGGTTTGAACCGTCGGCCAAAATTACAGGTTATTTAATCCTCGATTCTAACAATCAATGGTTCGGACAAAATTAGGCCGTGAAGCAAGAGATTTCTGCCGAGAACCCTACCCAAACAGTCCGCCAAAAAACTCCACGGCTTCTTTGAGTGAAGCAATAAATACGTCGATTTCTTCGCGAGTGTTGTAGAAGTAAAGGCTGGCTCGTGCGGTCGATTGGGCTTTGAGATGGCGATGAAGCGGCTGGGTGCAGTGATGTCCCGCTCTGATGGCGACCCCTGCCTGATCCAAAATGGTAGACAAATCATGAGGATGCACATCTCCAGCGGTGAAGGCGGCTAATGCGGCCCGTCCACTGCCGTCTGCGTTGGGCTGAGGGCCACCAGCATTATTGTGTCAGAGTTTTTCTCGCGTGATCATCAATCTTGAGAGCGATCGTCTCCTCATCGTTTTGTCTAATGAACCCTCAAAAACAAGCGACAATAGAAGCCATAACGGTCACGGAGTCAAGTCATGAGTCAAGCCGTCCCAGAAAAAATCCGGTGGACAACTTCCGATCTCGATCTGCTTTCTAACGACGAGTGGAAACGCTATGAAATTATTGATGGAGAACTGTTTGTGACCAGAGCGCCACACCTGAGACACCAGGCTGTTATTCGTAATATTGCTGCCATTTTGCAAGCCTGGTCACAACCCAGTAAATTAGGCGAGGCTTTCCCGACTCCTGGAATCATTTTTAGCGAAGCGGATAACGTCATCCCCGATGTCATCTGGATTAGCACCGATCGACTCACTCAACTGATTGACGAAGCTGGACATCTCACAGGTGCGCCAGAACTGATTGTCGAAGTTCTCTCTCCGGGTAAAACAAACGAACGGCGAGACCGAGAAGCCAAACTCAAACTTTACTCTGCTCAAGGGGTGCAGGAATATTGGATCGTCAACTATCTGCTGAGACAGGCCGAAGTGTATCGTCGAGAAAATTTTGTTCTCAAACTAACGGCTACATTGCTTGCTCAAGATACGATCGTTTCTCCCCTTTTACCAGGGTTTGAGTGCATCGTAGAAACCTTTTTTGAATGACTCACAAAGCTCCAAAAAAATCTTCAAAAAAATAACGCCAATGACCTGTTTTCTGTCATCAAGCGTTACTGAATTTCTAAATTAACGTCAGTTCGATGAGAGGGACTCGCTTCGTTTGAATCGGCTTCAGCCCCCTAAATCCCCCAAATTGGGGGACTTTGACCAAGAAAAAATTCCAGAGTTCAAAGAAATTATGCTGATTCAAAGTCCCTCAGAATGGGGGATTTAGGGGGCGAAGCGCTCAACAACGAAGCGAAAAAACTCCATCGAATTCACGTTAAACTAGAACGAATCCTGAGCGACCCCTTGCGGGTAACTCGAAGAGATCGCCCTTCAAATCCTACCCAAACAGTCCGCCAAAAAACTCCACGGCTTCTTTGAGTGAGGTGATGAATACGTCAATCTCTTCGCGAGTGTTGTAGAAGTAGAGGCTGGCGCGTGCGGTCGATTGGGCTTTGAGATGGCGATGAAGCGGCTGGGTGCAGTGATGGCCTGCTCTGATGGCAACGCCTGCCTGATCCAAAATGGTAGACAAATCGTGAGGATGCACGTCTCCAGCGGTAAAGGCGGCTAATGCGGCCCGTCCACTGCCGTCTGCGTGGGGCTGAGGGCCATAGACGCGAATCTCAGGAATTTCGCTCAACCGTTGAAACAAGTAAGCGTTGAGTTCTTCTTCGTAAGCGTGAATCTTGTCCATGCCGATCGCGCTCAAATAATCGACCGCAGCACCAAGTCCGATCGCTTCAGCAATGGCGGGCGTTCCGGCTTCAAATTTGTGGGGCAGATCGGCGTAAGTCGCGTGATCCAAAAACACATCGGCAATCATTTCGCCCCCGCCCAAAAAGGGAGGCATCGATCGCAACAAATCCAGCTTGCCGTAGAGGAAGCCAATCCCCGTCGGCGCACACATTTTATGACCCGAAGCAACGAGCCAATCACAGTCGATTTCTTGCACGTCGATCGCCATGTGCGGCACACTCTGACAGGCATCAATCAGCACTTTTGCACCGACTTTATGAGCCTCCGCGCAAATCTCTTTAACGGGGTTGATGCAGCCCAGCGTATTCGAGACATGCACGATCGAAACAATCTTTGTCTTGTCTGACAGCAGCGATTTGAACTGCTCAAAGTCGAATTCTTCTGTCTCAGTCAGCTCGACAAACTTCAGAACTGCGCCCGTTCTCTGTGCCAAAAGCTGCCACGGAATCAGATTGCTGTGATGCTCCATCACCGACAGAATGATCTCATCACCCTGACGCAAAGTCGAACCCCACGAATACGCCACCAAATTGATCGCTTCGCTGGCATTGCGGGTGTAGACAATTTCCTGGCGAGAAGCCGCATTGATAAACGCAGCCACTTTGTCACGGGCACCTTCATAGCCATCCGTCGCACGCGAACTTAGCGTATGAACGCCTCGATGCACGTTGGCATTGTCATTTTCGTAATAGTGCTGAATCGCATTGAGAACCGCGATCGGCTTCTGTGACGTAGCAGCATTATCCAAATAAACCAGCGGTTTGCCGTGAATTTCCTGATGGAGAATCGGAAACTCAGAGCGGACTTTGGCAGCGATTGTTTTTTCTTGGGTGATAGTCATCTTGGCAGGGATGAGGGATGAGGGATGAAAGAACTTTATAGATTTTGGGTGCGGATCAGGTCGGCTAGGGTTTTGCGGAGGGTGGCGATCGGGATCTCGTCAATCACTTCGATCGCGAAGGCGTAGGTCAGCAGTTTTTGAGCGTCGGTTTGGCTGAGTCCTCGACTCTGGAGGTAAAAAATCGCATCGTCTTCTAGCTGGCTGACTGTCGCGCCGTGGGCGCATTTGACATTATCCGCCGTGATTTCTAGCTGGGGTTTGGTGTCGATGCGGGCTTTGGGTGAGAGGAGAAGATTGCGGCTGAGTTGGGCAGCGTCCGTCAGTTGAGCCAGCTTGGGAACGAAGATTTTACCGTTGAAAATGGCATGAGCACGATCGCCCACAATGCACTTGTTCACCTGATTGCTTTTGCCGTAGGGTTTTGAGAAAGCGATCTTGCTGTGGGTGTCTCCGATTTGCTGACCGTTCAACACTGTCAAACCATTCAGCGTCGTTTCGGTCTGTTCACCTGTCTGGTAAACCTCCAGATTGTGGCGAGAAATCTGAGCACCCATGCTGACTGCGGTACAACTGTAGCGAGAATCTCGCGCCTGAGACACTGCCGTTTTGCCAATATGAAACGCCGTTTCGCTGTCTCGCTGTACTCTAGTGTGCCAAACTTCCGCATTGTCTGCAAGCCAGATTTCCGTCACCGGATTGGTGAAATACACACCCTCGCCCAAACTTACATACTCTTCAATTAAGGTAACCTGGCTCCCTGTTTCAGCAATCACCAAAACGCGGGGGTGAGTAATTTTTGGCGTTTCGCTCGTCGTGGTCACAGACAAAATTTGGATCGGCGTTTCGACAACTTGATTTTGGGGAATGTAGACGATCACTCCATCTTTCAAGCTTGCGGTATTCAATGCCGTAAACACTTCTTCTGATCCTGGCTGCATCGCTAAATAATCAGAAAGTGAAGGAATAAATTCCGCACCTGCGATCAAATTGCCAACCAAAACGCCATCAGGAAGATTATCGACAGCCGACAAGTCCGGTGCATAAAATCCATTCACAAACACCAACCGACTGTTAATCGTTTCGGGCAGCAAAAATGATTGGATTTCTGAAAAGCCAATGATCGACAAATCTGCCGTCTCAAAACTCACCTTCAACAGCGCTGACAAATCGGTAAATCGCCATTCTTCATCGCGAGTGTTGGGAATCGCTAACTCTTGAACGATCGCACTGGCTCGATCGCGCACATCATTCAACAATGCCAGCTCAGAATCAGACCTCAGGTTGAGCAAATTTGAGAGATAGGCAGAGCGATCGACTCTCGCTTTGAGCGTAGAGTTTGCGGTGTCAGACAGGGTGGAAACTTCAATGGTCATCGCGCTGCTGCCTCCTCTTCACGCACCCAGTCATAGCCACGAGCTTCGAGTTCATAAGCCAACTCTTTGCCGCCTGTGGTGAGAATCCGTCCGCCTTCCATCACATGCACAAAGTCAGGAATAATGTAATCCAAAAGTCGTTGGTAGTGCGTGATCACCAGTGTTGCATTGTTGGGTGATTTGAGTTCATTAACCCCGTTGGCGACAATTTTTAGCGCATCTATATCCAGACCCGAATCAATCTCGTCGAGAATGCCTAACTTAGGTTCTAGCAATGCCATTTGTAGAATTTCGTTGCGCTTTTTCTCACCGCCTGAGAAGCCTTCATTCACACTACGACTGAGAAAAGAAGCATCCATTTTCAGCAGTTCGAGTTTAGACTGCACCAAGTCATCAAAGTCAAAAGCATCTAGTTCTTCCAGCCCTTCGTGCTTGCGTTTGGCATTGTAGGAGACGCGCAAAAAATCGACATTGCTGACCCCAGGAATTTCGAGGGGATATTGGAAGGCGAGGAACACACCCGATTTGGCGCGATCGTCTGGTGCCATTTCCAATAAATCCTGTCCTCGAAAGGTCACTTCGCCGCCTGTGATTTCGTAAGCGGGATGCCCAGCCAAAATTTTGGATAAGGTACTTTTTCCCGATCCGTTTGGACCCATGATCGCGTGAATTTCGCCTGCTTTAATTTCCAGATTCAAGCCTTTAAGAATCTGAGTATCCTCTACGTTTGCAGTTAAATTACTAACCGACAAAATCACTTCACTATTGTCACTAATCACACTCTGACCTCTCTAATTTCATCGCTCACTACAACTGACCCAACCGCTTCATAATTTGCAGAACTGAATATAGTTCGTTCCCTTCATTCAAAATATTAAACCGATTAGACACCCCATACCGAGCAGGATTTTTTGACAGTTTGATAAAGCTAAAGTCAAGTCCATTAGTTAACAGTCCAAAACAAGGTTTTTTGGGTTCTGGATCTGCCAACATATAAGAAAGCAGTTGAGCTAAACCAACTTCAGGTGAGTAAGCAAACCCTTTAGACTCAATTACCAAAACCCAAAATCTTTCTTTCAGAACAATTAGATCAAGCTGTCCTCGAATAATAACCCCTTCGTCTTCACTAACAATTTCAGTCGATTGCTCTGCTCGAATGTGAAAGGGCGGCAGGAAGAAATCAGCCAGAAATAGTAGAGGCGATAAGACAGAGATTTGAACAGCTTTCTCCAAATAGGGAGGATACTGCATCAGGTTAAAAAAGCCTTCTCGAACTTTGTCTAAAAACTGCTTTTCCTGTTCATTGAGTTCAGACAAATCCTCATGCCATTCTGTGAAAAATTGTCGATCGCGTACCAGTTGCAGACCAAATTGGTCAATCAGATCGCGAATATTAATGGTTCTAGATTGTAGTACTTGAGTCATTGACGATCGACCTCACATCAGCATCATCCGAGCCACTTTTGGACTCTCAGGATTGACAATCAATCGTTCTCGCTTTGGATCGATCAACACGTCTAATCCTTCCATCGGGATCGCGCCTAACAAAACTTTGGTTGAGTCAGGAATCACCAGCGCCTCGACCAATGTACGTCGATTTTGAAAGCGAACCTCGATCGGCCCCACCACTTCAACCACGGCGATAGACCCACCTGCTAACTCGGCTTCGACATCTCGAACTTTCCTCAAATCCAGTTGCTCTTTGACAAACTCTGGAATAGCAAGCATGGTGGTACGGCGATCGACGATCGCACTCACATTACAGCGCCGAATCTGACTTTCTGAGCGATAGCCTTCATGCACCAGAGCCAGATCCGCCCCCCACATCAGTTCAATGTCAGCCTGTACAACCATGCTTGTCTTACCCCACAGACCCTTCTAGTTTGAGGCTGAGGAGACGATCGGCTTCGACGGCAAACTCCATCGGCAGTTGGTTAAACACATCCTTACAGAATCCGCTGATCATCATCGAGATCGCATCTTCAGGAGAAATGCCGCGCTGACTAAAGTAAAACAGTTGGTCTTCTCCAATCTTGGAAGTAGAGGCTTCGTGTTCCACTTTGCCTGTGTTGTTTTGCACCTGGATGTAGGGGAAGGTGTTGGCTTGAGCATTGTCGCCAATCAGCATCGAGTCACACTGCGAATAGTTGCGCGCGCCCTTAGCGTTGGGATTGATCTTCACCAAACCGCGATAGCTGTTGCTCGATCGACCCGCCGAAATCCCTTTAGAAATAATCGTGCTGCGGGTGTTTTTGCCAACGTGGATCATCTTGGTTCCGGTGTCGGCTTGTTGGCAGTTGTTGGTCAGCGCTACAGAGTAGAATTCGCCAACGGAATTGTCGCCAATCAGCACACAGCTCGGATACTTCCAGGTGATGGCTGAACCCGTCTCAACCTGCGTCCAGGAGATTTTGGAATTCACGCCCTGGCACAATCCGCGCTTGGTGACAAAGTTATAGATGCCGCCTTTACCATTTACGTCGCCTGCGTACCAGTTCTGAACGGTGGAATACTTGATTTCGGCATTGTCCAGGGCGACCAATTCGACAACTGCTGCGTGAAGCTGATTGGTGTCAAACATTGGAGCCGTACAGCCTTCGAGATAGCTGACGTGACTACCTTCTTCAGCAACAATCAGTGTCCGCTCAAACTGCCCAGAGTCCCCATTATTAATGCGGAAGTAGGTAGACAACTCCATCGGGCACTTGACACCCTTGGGAATGTAGACAAACGACCCGTCACTAAACACAGCCGAATTGAGCGCCGCAAAGTAATTGTCCGCCACCGGAACCACGCTGCCCAGATACTTTTTGATCAGATCGGGATGCTCTTTCACCGCTTCCGCAAACGAGCAGAAGATCACGCCCTCTTTCGCCAGCTTTTCTTTGAAGGTGGTGGCGATCGACACGCTATCAAAAATCGCATCCACGGCCACATTGCTCAACCGCTTTTGCTCAGACAGCGAAATCCCCAGCTTCTCAAAGGTCGCCAGCATTTCGGGATCGACTTCTTCGAGGCTTTTCTTCTTTTCTTTGAACTTGGGCGCAGAGTAGTAAACGATATCTTGATAATCGATCGCCGGATACCCCACATGGGCCCAATCTGGCTCGGTCATCTTCAACCATTGCCGATAAGCCTTGAGGCGAAACTCCAGCATAAATTCCGGCTCTTCTTTTTTAGCCGAAATCAACCGAACCATTTCTTCACTCAGCCCACGAGGAATCGTATCAGATTCGATATCCGTAACGAACCCATACTTATAAGGCTGATTAACTAGATTTTGTACTGCACTCATCGATCGTGTTCTCTTGATAGTGAGGAAGGGTAAGGGAAGGAAAGGGATGAAGGATGATATAGTCTGGTTCCCTCACCTCTGCGTTTAAGGTCTAGGCGTTGGTTGTGGCGCGGATTTCGTCGAAGGTAATTTCTTGCATTTCACCCGCAAAATCGTTGTCTGAGGTCAAAAACAGCATACAGTGACACTCTTTGCGCTCGCGCATGGGGACACAGGGACAATTCCAATAAGCGGCGGCGACTTCGGCTTCTTTGTCTTCATAGTGACGACACGGACAAAGGGGAGCGCCCAAGTCGTCTTTATGCTTGGCCAGTCCTTCGATCACGACGGCCGTCACGCTGAGATCGACGCAAAAATACGTCCCGGTGCGCTTCGCGTATTGCTCTGAGAAGTGCCTCATGGCTTCGAGACTTTTATCTGATGCTTGCGTGGTTTGAGTTTCTGTATTCATCTGTATTTATGAGCCAGAACGACAGTACATCCGATAAATTCTATAATTAAAACAACGCACTTGTTGCTTAACTTCATTGTAAGATACTTTAGAAACAATGATGTTGTCAAAGTCGATTTTTTCTGCCGCCATCTTGCGATCGAGTGACCGTTACTTCTGGAACCTGGAATGACCACAACTCAACAACCCACGACGAAACAAGACATTCTGCACGATCTGCTCAAGCAGGGTCAGGCGACGGCCCAAGACCTGGCAGACCGATTGCAGGTGAGTCCGCAGGCGATCAGACGGCACCTCAAAGATCTGGAAACCGAAGGGCTGATTTTGCATCAGACGGTGCAGACCAAAATGGGGCGACCCAGCCATGTCTATGAGTTGAGCCGAGAAGGGCGATCGCAGTTTCCCGATCGCTACGATGATTTTGCGGTGTCACTCCTTGATACGCTGGCCGAGACGGTGGGGCGCGATCAGGTCAGTGCCATTCTTCGCAAACAGTGGGAGCGTAAAGGGCTGGAATATCGTCAGCGTTTGGGGTCTGGCTCTCTGGGCGATCGGGTCGCTGGTCTAGTCGAGTTGCGTCGCACTGAAGGCTATATGGCAGAGTGTCACAAGGTCGAGTCAGATGAGTCCACCCAATTTATTTTGACTGAATATAATTGTGCGATTTCTCACATTGCCGAGTCGTTTCCCAGCGTCTGTGG
Organism: Phormidesmis sp. 146-20; assembly: GCF_052939475.1. Classification (NCBI taxonomy): domain Bacteria; kingdom Bacillati; phylum Cyanobacteriota; class Cyanophyceae; order Leptolyngbyales; family Leptolyngbyaceae; genus Phormidesmis; species Phormidesmis sp. 146-20. The sequence goes on along the minus strand of NZ_JBJPHT010000036.1, from coordinate 44,821 downwards.
GCATGAGTTAGAAATGTTTGAACTGGCGCTGCAAGATTGTCGAGTCGATCGGACTCACTGGCTCGTCAACGGTGAACATCGCTGCGGCTATTTAATTCAAGCAAAATAATCAAAACTTTATATATTCAGAGACTCAGAGAACTGGCTGAAACAGGAAGCGATGAATAACCATGAATAATGGATTGCAGCAAATATTAGATTCTTTTGATCAGTTGCCAGAGGTCGAAAAACAGCAGGTTGCTGTTGAGATTTTGCGACGGACAGCCAACTCAGACATTCCACTATCAGATGAGGCATTAGTCCTGAATGCTGAAGCGTTATTCTTGAGCCTTGATGAGTCCGAAAACGACCATGAGCAATATTCCAAGCCGAGGTGAAGTGTGGTTGGTCGATTTAGGTTATGTGGCTAAAGTGCGTCCTTGTCTAGCGATCAGTGTCCCTATCGAAGATCGCGATCGAGCCTTAGTAACTTTGGTTGCTCATACGACTCGTTCAAGAAACTCAAGGTTTGAGGTTGAAATTGCGGCAAGGTTTTTGAAATCTGGAGTTTTCGACGCTCAAAACCTGGTTACAGTCCCTTATGTGACGTTGATCAAGAAGTTAGGGGTGCTGACGCAAGAGCAATTATCGCAGGTCGAAGATGCAGTCTGTTTGTGGTTAGGTTTAGACTAATTGGTTAATGGTAAACATCGCTGCGGCTATTTAATTCAAGCAAAATGAATGTCTTACAGTGACTTTACGCTGAGAAGCGTCAAAAAAATGTTTGGATTGATGACGATCGAAGGGGGACGGTTTTTGCCTGAAACTCAGTCGATCGCTCCCAGCAGCTATCTTCAAGAAGCCTTGAATGAAGGGTTGCCATTAGCTATTGCTACCGGGTCAGAAAAAGCCCGATCGGAATTGCTGATCAGTCCTATTTTGGTTGAAGTGCGAAAACTGCTCGATCGCAAAGTCAGCCTATTTTCGGGCGAAGATTTTACGGTTGCTCCAGAATTGGGATTGAGCGGCGTTTGTGATTTTCTGATTAGTCGATCCACTGAGCAAGTTTTGATCGAAGCGCCTGCTGTGATCGTGATTGAAGCTAAAAAAGGTGATCTCAAGCAGGGATTGGGGCAATGTGCAGCAGAAATGATTGCGGCTCAAAAGTTTAATGCAGCAAACGAGATTCTGATCCCGACGATTTACGGTAGCGTCACGAGCGGGACTGCCTGGCGATTGATGAAATTAGACGATCAGACGCTGACGATCGACCTTCACGATTATGCCATTCCACCCGTCGATCACTTGCTCGGAATGCTGGTCTGGATGGTACAACAAGGTTAGAGGGCAACAGACTTGTAGAGTGAATGGTCACAGAAACGCATGAAGTCGGACATTATTCTCATTGGCGCGATCGGGTCGGGTAAGTCTACGATCGGAGAGCTTTTGGCAAAGCGGCTTAACGTTCCACAACACTCAATGGACGATTTGAGATTAAACTACTACAAAGAAATTGGCTACGACGAGGAATTGGCTAAGAAGAAGCGGGCGACTCAAGGCTTGTGGGGAGTGTATCAATACTGGAAGCCCTTTGAAGCTTATGCAGTTGAGCGGATACTTTCAGAACACCAGCACTGCGTCATCGATTTTGGAGCAGGTCACTCTGTTTATGAAGACGATATTCTGTTCCAACGAGTTCAACAGATCTTGGCACCGTACTCAAACGTAATTCTCCTGTTGCCGTCTCCTGATCTGGATGAATCGGTGCAAATTCTCAATAAACGAAATGAGTACGTGTCAGATGGCAATCCAAATCTCAATGAACATCTCATCAGGCACCCCTCAAACTACAAGCTGGCCAAGTATGTCATATACAGCAAGGGCAAAATGCCAGAAGAGATGTGTAATGAGATCCTAAGCTTGATAACGTTTGACTAAACCTGATTACAGCAGAAAATTTAACGCTAAATTGAATGATGTCGATCGAGTTTGTTTATCACCATTAAAAAGCTTCTATGGAATCGAATACAGAATTTTTAACGCCCGAAGAATGTGCTGAAGTAGACAAAGCACTGCTGACTTCACGCGACAAATTTATGACGAGAGTGGCAATTTATTCACTACGATCGCTCAAACAAATCGCCCAACAATCCCGACAAGCGATCGCGGATCTGCAAAACCCGCAAATTGCCGAATGGGTTGCCAACGACCCCAGTTTGCAGCAGGGCATTGACCAAAATTTCAAAGGCTTTTTTACGCAACTGACGATCGCCGCGCTCAAACCGTTAAATCAATCGGCAGCAGAATCAGGGGTGGCGATCGAAGACCTTACCGTTCCGCAAGTCGTCTCCTGGTTTGAGCAAGAAGCAAAACGTCGCCTTGAGCAAGGACTATAAAAATTTTAATAAAAGTCTTAAGTATCATCCGTGTTTTCCTAATAACACAACTGAAATCTGTATCAATGTATACTGGCTTAGTTGCAGCAAGCAATGCAACGATCGTCACCATTGATTCAGCAAAGACGACACGTTAGACATGACAAAACAAACAGACCAGTCAAACGCTAGAGAATTGTTTCAAACACAATCTCTGCAATGCTGTGGTGATCAATTAACAACCGAGCAGAGTAATTCCTTTGATTCTGAAAACAAACCTAATTATCGAAGGCTACAAACCTTACTTCAAGCAGGCAATTGGAAGGAAGCAGACTACGAAACTTATCTAGCGATGCTGCGAGCGATCGGCTACTCAGAAGGAACTTGGATGCGACCTCAAGACTTAGATTGCTTTCCCTGCCAGGATTTGTGCCTGATCGATCGCCTGTGGGTTGAGTGGAGCGATCAACGATTTGGTTTCAGCATTCAACAGCGCATCTGGCACCAAGTTGGACAAGACTATCAAGTGTTTGGCGATCGAGTCGGCTGGCGCGTTGAGGGCCGCTGGATTGCTTATGACCATTTGACGTTTCGATCGTCCGCCCCTCTGGGACACTTTCCCTCTGGTTGGGTCAAAGACTGTAATTTAGAATCCTGTGTGGGGGGTTGCGGCTATGTGGGGTTTGAAGATCTGTTCGATCGTCTGGAGGCTTGTAGCGATTCACTAATTTGCACCTGATCGAAACTTACTCTTTAAAGAGTCAAGTGTGATAGCTGCGGCAACCAATATTATTGGCAAACCTGCCTGTAGTGAATGAAGTGGCAACGGGAGCAAAATTGCTTGAAAGAACCAAGCAACTTCTAGGCAAGTCCTTGGTAATGTAATACCAACTTGATTTTTCTACAGCATCCTCCCTAATAAAGGTGGGATTTTCTAGTTCTCCGCCTTGCCCAGGAGGGGTTGAGGGAGTCCAAGGAGCTGTTGCACCTAAACAATCGTTTGGCATAAGACTCAATCCCGTTGTACAGCGACCCCTTGCGGGTAACGCGAAGAGAACGATCGCAGCGCGTCAAACAGACCTTACTGAATCGCTTTCATCAAAAACTCGGCAATCTCAATCAGTTCAGATTTGTTGAACACTTCTAGCAAGGTTCTGGCGGCGGCTCTTGGCTCTAAAGGAATCGACACCTGCTGTTTAGGCGCGGATTGTCTTCCGGGCTGGGCAGAGGTTTTTTGAGGTGCAGAGGTTTTTTGAGGTGCAGAGACTTTTTGAGGCGCAGAGGGTTGAGGCGCAGAGACGAGGGGCACAGATTTGGGAGCCTGGGCAGGGACAATCAGCTTCTGTAAATTTTGACTCGCTAAAATCTCATCGACTCGGCCCGATACCAATAGATCGCTGGCTTGCTTGAGATCTCGAATCACGATCGGAGCCAACACCCCATAGGAATTTTTGGGCGCAGCGATCGCCCGTTGCGCGATTTGTAAAACCATCACCCAGGGTTTTGTCGTCGCATTGACCTGCATCAACCGATTACACAACCCTACAAGCTGCTGGCGACTTTTGGGCGAGTCTGCCTGTCTAAACAGGTGCAGCATTGCCTTAAGAATTGCATTAATCTGAGCCGTCGTATTAGATGCAAGTGCAGCTTTGCCAGACCCCTTCGCTTCTGCTTTCATCAGGGCGTGGAGATATTTCTGCAACTCGGTAAAGGTCGGCTCTGACGCAATCACCGCCTGTTGAGCCTCTTCTTCGCGCAGACCAAACGGCCCCTGTAGCGACTCGATGAGCGCTTTGAGCGTATCAAACCCCTTCAAAAAGAGGTCTTCTAGCTTGGAGTCGATCTTGACCGGATGCTCTTTGAGATGTTTGAAGCAGTCTTCAAAATGGTGGGCGGTTCTTTGGATGCTGTCAAACCCCAACATGGCTGCCCCACCCTTGACTGAGTGAGCCGCTCGAAAGAGTTCATTCACCCGTTCTGAGTCAGACATGGTGGCTTGAAGATTAACCAGTCCTTGCTCGATCGTGTCCAGGTGTTCTTTCGCTTCTTCGATAAAATAGCCGAGTATTTGCTGTTGCTTGACTGATTGCACTGCCCTGCTCCTGGCGTAACGAGTCGTGTTAAATGAGCGCAAAGGATGAGAATTGGTCCCTTGTACTGAGTGTTCCCAGATACTACGAGAACGGCACGAAGTATCGAGATGAGATTGGCGGAGACGAGCCGACCCAACGGCTACCCCACTGCTCAAAATGTTAGATCCAATTGAAATTAAATTCCTCGAAAATTTCACCCTGGCGATCGACAACTGCCATCTTGATCAAAGCCGTCGTCCACGTTTCTTAAGGTCAGTTCGATGAAATCTTGCACTGCGGTTGCCAACTTAGACAGCCCCCTAAACCAATTAGCGAGGGCGTTTGAACCGCGAACTTGGTCTGGAAACCGCCCGGAATTGGAGGTAGAAGCTCTGAATCTTGAAGCAAAAAAACTTTGTCAAACCCACATTTTTTAAGATTTCTGCTGCTTATCCCGAAAAGCATTGCTCAGAAGCGAACCATTTAAGATCAGGGTGAACGATTCTGATTGCAGTTTGAGACTTTGATGTAAATTGGGAGCAACCTGTTAAAGGCTCTGACGTGGACTCGCTCAGACTGGTTTAGCTTAACCCAAAATCGATCAAAGCTCTCGATCGACCTCCAAGCTGACTAGAAGGTGAGGCCCGTGCTTTGCAAAGAAAATCTTATGTCAAATTCCTCTTACTTCAAGAAGTTCTCTCAATGAATCAGCCGAACCTTCTAGAACTCGCCCGGCAAGGAGATGCCAACGCGATCGCCGCTTTGATGAATGCAGTTCTAGAACCGAAAGGAATCACCGCCAAAGCAAGTTTAGAGAACGGCTGTTTGTCTGTTTTTTTGGAGTCTGCAAAGACGCTCAATCAGCAGACGATGATGACCTTTATCCGGCGGGGGATTTTAGAACTGGGCACAGATGCGATTCAAACGGTCAAAGCTTCGGGACACAAAATTGGAGCGCGTTCTTTCTCGTGGGTCGCAGAATTTGAGGTGCATCCGGTGGTGCTGCCAGAAACTCAGGTGGTCAATCTAGAAAAAGAGGTTGAGGAGACTCAAGCGGTTGACGAGTCAGAGGAGTTTGCAGCAACGATCGAGCAAGAGATGAGCGACGATCGTCCGAGTCTCACGGTTTATCTCAAGGCTTATCTTGTTCCGACGCTGTTGGTGATTGTGGTGGCCTTTTTTGGCGGCGGTTTTGTGGCGCTAATTTCAACCTCAAAGTCGGGAAATCAAACCTCAGAGGGCGAGTCAGACCGTTCTTTTGCGGGCAGTCCGTCGCAGCCCCGATCGCCCCAACAAAAACAGCAGGCTGCCGAGAAGTACATTAAAGCCATGACGCAGGCTCAAGAGAAGTTTTATGCTCAAAACAAGCGATTTGCCAGCACGCTAGAAGAATTGGAGCGATCGGCTAATCTGATTTCACAAAGCTATGACTACACGTATCGCTCCAGAGTTTTGAATACCAATCGCGCTCAGGTAACGGCCATTCCTAAACAAGCAGGCTTGAGCAGCTTTGTTGGAACTGTGATAGTGACCAGAGGCCAGACAACCCGTATCGTCTGCAAAACAAATCAGCCGACGATCGATGCGCCACCCATGCCCGAATTTTCTCAAAATCAACTGAAATGTCAGCCTTCGTCTTCTGAAGTGCCGTAAGTCAGGACGGAAAGACAAGGGGAAAAGTTGTGAATAGAAAAACGCCCACCGTCAGGAGGGCCAAAACGCCCTGGATCAGATTGCCAATCAGCGAACCAACCACGATGCCTACTCCGGCTTTGATGGCGATCGTGATGTCTTTGCGGTAGAGAAATTCGCCAACAATTGCGCCCACCAGCGGCCCGATGAGAATGCCGATAATCACGCCAATCGGGCCACTGATCGGAATCGTGGGTAAAAATCCCAAAATGCCAAGAATGAAGCCGACGATCGAGCCAATTTGTCCCCAGTTGCTTGCGCCTGCCTTCTTTGCACCCCAATAGGTCGCCAGAAAATCAATGCCAAGACTACACAGAAGAACGACGATCGCCACACTGAGGGCAATTGCGACGCTGCTAAAGCCGTTGACGGCTCCCCAAACCACAATGCCTGCCACAATCAAACTTGTCCCCGGAATGCCAGGAACCACCGCGCCGACGATGCCCACAACCATCAGGGCAACCAGTGACCAATAGAGAACAACCATGAGTCTATTTTGTAAAGCTGGCTAATTGAGAATGTTGCTTTCCACGAATACTCTCAGGGTAGCTTATCAACGGTCTGCCAGGGCTTGTCCCACGGGGGTAATCCGAAAAACAAGGGCAAGATCATCTTGATAAACCAGTTCAAATGCTTGGGGTTGGCTGGTCAGAAATTGAAGGTCAGCGGGAACTGCGCGAGTAAAGGGATCAAGGCTGATGGCGATGTAGTTGGGTTTAGCGTCTCGAATTACTTTCAGTCCGTTTTGGTATTTCCAATTCAATGAATCAAGCTGATACACGACACGATTACTAAAGGGAAATCCATAAAGTCCGTAGGGTCGCAATCCAATCGAATAAATAACTGTATTCGTGAGATTTTTCTGCACCCATTCGTAGACTTTACTAGGCTTTTCTCCGACTGGAAAGAAGATACCATCGTATCCAGGAAGCCCGATCGCAGGCTGATAAGAAAGCAATTGAGAAGTTAATAAAATTGCGCCAATGAGGTTGATTCCGGTTAAAAACAGGGCGGTCGATCGTCGCTTTTGAGACGTGTGTAGTCGGTCTAGAGAAAGCTGTTTTGTCCAGTTATTTAACCACTGAGCGATAAAATACAAACTCAAAATAAGAGTGACTGGAATGATTACAGCACTGTAGCGAATTTGAATTAAAAATAGCTGTCGATCACCGATCAAAAATCCTGCTCCGCTGGGGGTGAGAATCAAGGCAAACAGAGCGATCGAATTGAATCCAGCAAGTAATTTTAGATTGAGAGCATGAGTCAGCGGCTTGAGCGTGGAGCGTGCGATCGTTACCGCAGTTATGCCCACACTCAATAGAAAAAAGACAAGTGAGAAATTAAGTTGATAAAGGGCTGGATTAAATAGGTTTTTGGCAAGGCTCAACCCAACCGCCACTTCTAAAAAATCAGGCGATAACGTCCCAGCTTGAATTAAGTTTCTAAAGTACCAAAATCCACCCATTAATAGAGCTGGCAGAATGATGAAGCTTGATTCCAATCCTTTAGATTTTTGTGGATTGGATGGGAAGAAACGAGCGAAAAATAAGCATAAGAATCCGACTAGATAAAAAAGTCCATTGGGCTTGGTGCCGATCGCGAATCCCAAGCTAATTCCTGTTGACAAAAGCCAGCCTTTTCGATGTTCTGTTTGGCTTGCCTGCTGTAACGACCAGATTGCTACTAATAACCAAAAGGCAAGGGTAATGTCATTTCGCCCAAAATCAACCAGCATTTCCTGAAGCGGAGGAAATAACAGGCAACCTACCCAAAGTAGTAGAGTCCAAAAGCCCAATTCAAACGGGGTTTTGTTGGGTAAAACTGACTTGAGCAGTAGCGTGGACGCGAGAAGAACTCCCAGGCTAATTGAAGCGGCCGTCATGCCCAGAAGACTATCTGATTTGAGGGGTAAAAAACTCCAAATCTGTAATAGCTCATTGCCTCCAGGGTAGCCGCCAAAGGTTCCTTTGAGATCCCACAAACTGCCTGTTTGCAAATAGTTCAAAACATTGGGTAAGTGATAGCTAACGACATCCCAACTGAGTGGGTGAACTCGAAAAATCTGAATCAGCCATTCTGATAGAAATGGATAGAGCGGAATGAAAAGAATGAGCGCGATCGCCCCCAAAACAATCGTTCCAAACTGGCTAATTTGAATGGGGTTAGCTTGATCAATTTCTTCAATGGATTTTGCTTTTTTATATGACTTTTTGCTAACTAGAAGTGAAACTAATCCTGCTAAAATCGCTCCTAAACAAAGGCTAATTGGATTCAAAAAATTGAGAATTCCTAAAACTAATTCAACGACGCTAATTTGAATCAAAAATAAGTATAAATAAGCCAACGCACCAGAAACAGGCTGATATCGAAAAACCCAACTTGCTGTAAACCAGGCAGGCAGAGAGAGCGCGATACAGGCAAGCAAAAAAGGGAAGTTAGCAAGCATGACTTTTATGGCTGAATGCACATAACAAAGTTTACAGCCGATCGCTGGTTTCACTAAATATTCAATTAACGTCAATTCGATGAAGTTTTTTCGCTGCGTTGTTTAGCGCTTCTGCCTCTCAACCCCCCAACTTTGGGAAATTTTTAAATCAGATCCCCAGTTCAAAGTCCCTGACTTGTGGGGGATTTAGGGGGTTGCCTGGATTAATTGATTGTGGCGAAAAATTTCATCGAATTCACGTTTAATCAAGCGACTTCTAAATGCTGACTGAGCGTATTATCGAGTTTTTCAGCGATCGCTGCCACCCAGTTTTCGTCCTGTTTGGTGTAGCTGCGTGGAGCATTTGCGCCCAAAATTAGCACGCCATCGGTGCCGATCGGTTGACAAATCACTCCTTGGGTGTTTTCGGGCAGGTAATCAAACTCAATTCGTCCGGGGTAGACACTGAGAGCCACCAGATACACGGGTTTATGTTTGTCTAGCACACGCTGCAAAATGGCTCCTGGCTTCACTTCTGAGTTGGGACTGAGAATTCCTCGTCGGAGTAAAACTTGATTTTTGTAGAGAATGACGATCGACTTAGTAACTGTATTTGTCAGCAGCAAATGAGACGACCAGGCAAGCTCAGTTTTGATGGAATCAGGCAGATCAGGCGCAAGCTCAAACCCTTCTTCACCAACAAGTTGAACGCTTTCTGGAGTTCTCGGCTGTACTTGCTGCCACAGCAGACCTGTCAAAATCAAAACGGCACTAATGATCACACATAGCGCATCCGATCGCGCCTGAGAATCTGTCAAAGTCGGTGTAAAAAAGCGGTTGGTGAGCAGTAAAATGCCTGCTATCACGCCTACAACGATCGGCATCTGCCGCAGAACTTCATTTTGGTCGGGTTTTGCCATTGGTCAACACTCGAAGCGCTCTATTCCCATTCTTAACATCTTGACAGGAGACGCGGCTTGCTGGAACTCTTTAGCTCTGGATTGGTTTCTCTCTGGCTAAACATGGCAGGAATGCCAGATACCTTTAACCCTTTGGAGGCAAACGTTCAAGAACTCCCCTGGCTGACGAATGCCTCTGATCCCGCTGCCGATCGGGTGTTGAAACAGTACCTCAAACAGCTTGAAAGTCAGGGATTAAGCCATACGACGCAAGGGATCTGGTTTCAATCAGGTTCGACTTTATTAGCCAGCAACCAGGGAACGACTGCTCTACCCGCCGCCTCTCTGACCAAAATTGCTACCTCGTTAGCGGCTCTACAAACCTGGGGCACCGATCACCAATTTGAAACGTTGATTATGGCGACTGGCCCGATCGAGAACGGCGTTCTGAAAGGCGATTTGGTGATTCAAGGCGGTGGCGATCCCCGGTTTGTGTTTGAGGAAGCGATCGCGCTTGGCAACGCACTCAATAAAATTGGCATCACTCGCATCGCGGGTAATTTGCTCGTCACACACAACTTCATGATGAGTTTCAATGATGATCCTGTGGAGTCAGGCAAATTGCTCAAACAGGCGCTCTCTCCCAAAGATTGGGACGAAGATGCTATTTACGAATATGCCTTACTGCCCGAAGGAACGCGCAAACCAACGGTGAAGATCGCGGGTACCGTTCGTCAGATCTCCGGCGCAAAAGTTGAAACGACCCCCAATCAAACTTTATTGATGCGGCATCGATCGCTGCCTTTGATCGATCTGCTCAAAGACATGAATATTCACAGCAATAATGAGATGTCTCAAATGCTGGCAGACAATTTGGGAGGCGTTTCGGCGACGATTCAGAAAGCGATGACGACGGCCGAGATTCCTCCTCAAGAGATTCAGTTAGTGAATGGGTCGGGACTGAGTACGGCAAATCGAATTTCTCCTCATGCGGCTTGTGCGATGTTGGCGGCGATCGACCGTTATCTTCACCCGCGCAATTTGACGATCGCCGATCTCTTTCCGGTTTCTGGTATTGATAGCTGGGATACGACCCTCGAAGGTCGCGAGATTCCTCAAGCAGCAGTCGTCAAGACGGGAACGTTGAATGAGGTGAGTGCTTTGGCGGGCGTATTGCCGACGCGCGATCGCGGCTATGTCTGGTTTGCTATCATCAATCGCGGCACTGACATTTCTAATTTGCGAAAACAACAGGATGTTTTGCTGCAAACGTTGCAAAAACAGTGGGGTGGTCAGGCGGTTGGGGTGAAAGCGATCGAGCCAAGTTCCTGGATTGGGACGCGGCAAGCAACGCTAGGAGCCTCTGTGCGAAACGAAATTGTGTATGGGGGTTAGCTACCAATAAGGCGGAAGCGGCAAATAGTTGACTGCATTCTCACAGATGAGTGGTTGGCTGTATTACTGAATGATTTGAGTGCGATTGGCTTTGAATTGGTTAAATCTTTGGATAAACCCCAGTTGCCGACGTTAGAGAAATTAGTCAAGCAACCCAGTTAGAATGTTGACCAGCATTTCTAACGCTTTGGGGACGCGATATGGCTTTATCCCAAATCCACTAGTTACTGATACAGATCCTCGCCCCCCAAATCCCCCAGTTTGGGAGACTTTGAAACGGCTTCCCTGATAGGTTCTTTTCAAATCTGAGAGATAGAAATCGGTTAATTAACTGATTTTTTATGAGTATCATTTGTTGGTTGATTTGGTATAAGGTCAATTTGCGATCGACGGACGCTCAAACTCAGAATTCTCTCAACTTGGGCACTAAATTCATTAGAATGAATCAGAAAATCTGTCTAGCATTTTTGAAGGCGTAATTTATACTGATCTATCTTGCGATTCTGCACCCATGACTCAGCCTCCTCATCCACCGCCACATCAGCCACCCCATCAGCCGCCACAATCGCGTAGATCAAAAACCATTCTTGGCAGTCTGACGCAAGCGGTACAGACGATCGCCAAAATCAACTTTACCAGGCTCAAGCTCAAACCCAACGCCAGAGTGCCGGAGTTGTTGGTACAGGATGCAGATGCTTCTAAGGCAGAAGCGTATCCCTTGTTGGGCGATCGCTATCTGCTGGGGCGCAGTTCTAAATCCTGTGACATTGTGGTGCGAAATCCGGTCGTCAGTCAGGTGCATGTCTCTCTGCATCGAGAAGAACGGCGCAAATTTTTGGGGTTGCCAACGCGCACTCACTTTCAAATCAGGGACGAAAATTCGACCAACGGTATTTATCGCGGCAAGCGCAGACTCCAGACCAAAACGCTTTACGACGGCGATATTCTCTCGCTGGGGCCACCAGAGTTAGCCGCCGCCGTCCGCTTGCAGTACAAAGATCCGGCTCCCTGGTACATCAAAGCCATTCGCTACGGGCTGTATGGGGTCAGTGGAGTGACGGCGATTACGGTCGCAGCGATCGGCATTGAATGGCAAAAATTTTCCGTCTATCCTCTGCCAGTCTCGGTGCAAGGGCCGACGATCGTTTACTCCAGAGAAGGGCAAACCCTGCGGACTCCGCGCACTCAGCGTCATACAGAATTGGCTCAAGTTCGAGAATTTTCACCCTATTTGCCCAAAGCGCTGTTGGCTTCTGAAGATACGCGCTATTACTGGCATTTGGGCGTTGACCCGATCGGCACTGCTAGAGCCTTTGTGACCAATATTCGCGGCGGTGAAATTCGTGAGGGAGGCAGTACGATCACTCAGCAGCTAGCGCGCAATCTTGTCCCAGATTACGTAGGTCGTCAAGATTCGGCCGCCCGCAAGCTCCGCGAAGCAGCCGTCGCCCTCAAGCTGGAGACGGTTTATAGTAAAGAATTTTTGCTGCTGACTTATCTCAATCGGGTGTATCTAGGCAGTGGCACCTATGGATTTGAAGATGCTGCCCAGTTTTATTTTGGCAAGTCTGCTAAAGATCTCACCCTTTCAGAATCGGCAACCCTGACGGGGATATTGCCAGCGCCCAACAGCTTCAACCCAGTTCGCAACTATCAGGCGGCGATCGACTACCGCGATCGCGTCATCAGTCGCATGGCCGAGCAAGGCATGGTTTCGCAAGAAGAAGCCCAACGGGCCCGACGATCGCGCATTGACATCAGTCCCGCCGCCCGTGAAGAGCTAAAGAGTACGATCGCGCCCTACTACTACAGCCACGTCTTTGACGAATTAGAACAACTGCTGGGTAAACAACTGGCTCAAGAAGGCAATTTTATCGTCCAAACCGGGCTGGATGTCAAAATGCAGGCCAAAGCCGAAGCTGCCCTACAAAATGCGGTTGTCACGAATGGGGCCAGCGCGGGCTACTCGCAAGGGGCGATGGTGACGATCGACTCCAAAACGGGCGAAGTGCGGGCGATGGTCGGCGGCGTTGACTATCAAGAAAGCCAGTTTAATCGGGCGACTCAGGCCGAGCGTCAACCCGGATCGACCTTCAAAATTTTTAGCTACACCACCGCGATCGAGCAGGGCATTTCTCCCAACAACTCCTATTCTTGTGCCCCATTAAACTGGAGCGGTCAATATTTTGAGGGCTGTGGGGGCGGCAGTCTGGATATGTATACAGGGGTGGCGCGGTCGGAAAACGTGATTGCCTTGCGAGTGGCTCAAGAAGTTGGGTTGGATAAAGTGATTCAAACGGCGCAGCGGATGGGCATTCAGTCCAAACTCAAGGCGGTTCCGGGACTCGTTTTGGGACAAAGTGAAGTGACCCCGCTGGAGTTGACCGGAGCCTTTGGCGTGTTGGCCAATCAAGGGATTCGCAGTCGTCCGCGTACCATCAGGCGGATTTTGGATAGTGGTGATTGTAGCGATCGCCGAGATCTCAATACCTGCCGCGTTATTTATTCTGCTGATCAAGATGGCAACAATCAGGTCAAAGTTTTGGAGCCTGAAGTGGCTGATACGATGACGACTATTTTGCAGGGGGTTGTCCAAAGCGGGACAGGTAGAAGCGCGGCGCTAGGTCTTGGAGAAGCAGGCAAAACGGGCACCACTAACGACAACGTTGACCTCTGGTTTGTTGGCTACATTCCCAACGGGGGACTCGTCACAGGAGTCTGGCTGGGCAATGACAATAACACGCCCACAGGAGGCAACAGTGGTCAAGCGGCTCAACTTTGGGGAAATTACATGCGACAGGTGGTGCGATAGAAGCTTGGTGCAGTTTCAGCCCTAGTACTACTCCATACAATTTACCTTAACAATTCATCCCTCAATAGGGTGATGTTCTCAAGTCAAAGCCTCCTCTCGCAAAAAAACTGTTAGATTGTTGCAGAACGATCGTGTAATTGTTCGTTTTGCTGATCGTCAGTTTGATGGAGCTTTTGACTTTGTTGCTTTATTCTGCTGCCTAATTTAACTCGCCATTCTGGAAAACTTTGAGATGGAACTTTTGATTCAAAGTCTTTCACAGCGGAGATTTAGGGAGCCAGCAAACAAAGTGAGCAGCTTTATCGAATTCACGGTTATTTAGCATGTATTCTTAGACTCATTTTCAACGTCTATCTGATGACAGATTGTTCAAAATCTCTCGCAAACCTTTAATGAATGAGGAAGAGCAATGGGCGAGCGTGCGATCTGAGGAAGGGCTGAACGCGAGACAAATCTGTGTTGGATAGTTCCTCGTCCGATCGCTCAAAGTCCTTGTCGAGTTATGCCAAATTAGCAATCATCTCAAACCAACAAAAAAAGCTATGACTTGGGTGCAATCGCCAGAATTAGGGTCAAGTTTAATCGTTTCGAGTGAAAGACGGGTTAATGCCCTGCCTGTAACCCCTGAACCATTGTTTAAAGTGATCCCGCCTGAGCGAGTTGGCGTGGACGGTGAGTATGACCATAGTGGGTTAGCAAAACGGGTCAGCCTGGCTTTTTGTGAGCAGTTTGAGGCTAAAGACCTCGATCGCCTACAAGTTACTCAACGCGGTAGGGTGGTCGTTCTGATAGGTAGGGTTTTTGATCAGCAGACTTTGACTCAACTGGTAGATGTTGCTCTTGAGGTATATGGCACTGCAACCGTTGAAATCCAGGGCGTGAAGGTTGATCAGCATAGAGACTCGCTAAAAGTATCGCCCAAACAAGAGAGTCGATGAAAGATGAGGTGAGCGATCGCCTATATCATTTCAAACTCACTGCCATAAAGCTGCAAAAGATCACAGGTTTCGTGATCGGTGATGTTGGTATCGCTGAGTTCTAAATTGTAGAAATCAATGTGGTCTGTATCAAAATAAGGGCCGGCGTGCCAGGTGCCTACGTCTAGTTTGATAAAGCAGTTGCCAGGAATGCGAAAGGCTTGAATTTCTTGGAGCTTTGGCTGGCTAGTGTTTTGAGGAGGCGCAACGGCTATTAGCCATTCTTTGCCTTCTAGAGAGCCGAGGCATTGGGTGCATTGCGTGTGGCGCGTGATCCGATGAAATGTTCGTCCGCGCTGGTGTAACCGCATGATATAAAACCGGGGAATCCCATTCTCAAGCTGGAGTTGAGCATCTTCGGCATCATAGGATTTTCCGTCTTGAGCAGCCTGGATCACTTGACCATAAGGGCGAAAGTTTTCAGAGGTGATCCAGGTAGCGGGAAGGGGATGGGGAGGCATGGGAGGGATGAGGGATGAGGGATGAGGGATAAGGGATGAAGAACTGTAGTTTTTGATGTTGGATTTCTTATGTTTATTTAACGTTAATTGAATGATTTTTACTTTGGTAGGCTGTCTTTTTGTTGTCCAATTCTCTAGTTTTGAGGAATTTTGAGATTTCTAGTTCCAAGTCTCTTACTAGAGAGCGTTTCTATATTGGCGACCCTTGTGGCTATCTCGAAGCGTGTGCAGCAAACTTTGTTAAATTCACATTTATTCATCGGTCTACAACTATTTATCGGTCTACAACCAATCCTTTGACAATAACCTGTCTCTGGAAAGACGTTAGCGCGATCGATCCTTTTTAGCATTCATGTTGCACAGATATTAACTTTAAAGGAATCTTGCATGAATATGATTCAACACATCTCTCATTTGCTACGGCGAGTTGTGCTAGTGGCGTTGCTAGTCGGTCTGCTGGTGGTGGGTGGAAATTCTGCTTTAGCTGATTCGGCACCTGGGGCACCCGAAAACCCTGCCGAGAAGCAGAAAACTCTCTATGAAGGGAAGCGGAATGTGGTTGTTAGTGAAGGCGAACCTGCTAAACCCAATCGATCGACGAATGCTCACTATGTCGATTCGCAGGGCAGAGAGGTTGATCAGCCCAAAGACAACAATCAATCTCGTGCCAAACAAGCGGCGGACGACTCGACTAATATTAAAAACTCACGCAACTATGGTCATCCTGTCGATTAGCACAGTTTGATGATGCTGGTGTGATAGAAGGGTTGAGGCGATCGTTCAAATAGAGTATTCAATTTAAAGAACAATCTATCAACATTCCTCAACTCTTCTACAGCCTTTTCTTTGCTCTTTAATGAGCAGCTTAGAGTGAAATTGTTGACCTGAAGGACTGGCCGGTCGGTAGAAATGGCTCAAATTAAGAGGATGGAATGACGAATGGGGACAGATTCTAAGGTCTGCATTCCACATTCATCATTCGATACCTTTTGGCTTGTTAAGCTCCGATCGGTAGGTTTTTGTGCGAGTGCATCCGAGGTTTGCGAACTGATTTGACGGGGACATGGAGTTGTGAGAAGCGATCGTTGATCCAGCCATATCCTTTGTGAATGCATCCAGAACAGACTTCACCACAGCCGATACCTTGATCGTCGCAAACAATGACTCTGGCTTCTTTTGCTTCAAAGGATTGGTCACAGATACAACAGATACTGCGTTTGAGAGATGGATTACGACACTCAATTTGGAGTTGCATAAGTTTTTCTATTTTTTTTCGCTAAGTCATTTCACGTTCTTATCTAAGAGTTTATTCAAACCAGCACTCAGAAGCGTCTATCTCTACGCAGATTATTAGGCCTGTGATCGAGGCGGTTTGTTGCAAAACCGTAGTGAGAGATACGATCCAGCGATTTGGGCACGTATCGATCGACACAGATTTCTACAACCGTGATCTTAGAAATCTAACGCTCGATTTGTTGAAATGTGCTGTTATCTTATGGATTGGGGTTTGGGGAGAGTCAGATAATCAGTCTCCACAGTAGGCGATCAGGTCAATTTCGATGTCGCCTAATCCAGCTAATCCCATTACGCCGATCGTGGTTCTGGCGGGGCGGCGATCGCCAAAATAAGAGGAATAAATCTCGTTCACGGTCTGTAGATGACGCAGGTCGGTGATGAACACTCGTGCCATGACGATGCGATCGAACCCGGTGCCCGCGTGGGTGAGAACCTGTTGCAGATTTTCCATCACCTGTTGGGTTTGCTGCTCGATCGTGCCCACAATTATTTCTCCGGTAGTTGGATCTTCGGCTAATTGTCCTGTCACAAACAGCAAGTCTCCAGCGCGAACGGCATGACAAAACGGCCCCAAGGGCGGCAGTCTGTGATCAGGTAAGGTAATGTATTCCAGCATGAGCAGCTTATTTTAAACGACAGTAAAATACTAATTCTTTAACGATCGTTCAAACCGCTGTTATGGATCTCAAAATTACACAAGCTTGCCTTCCTCAAAAAACGGGGTTTTGGGATATTGGCATTGTTGCTGATCGCATCACCTGTATCGCCCCTTCTATTCCTGATTCTGCAACGGACACGATCAACGCAGCGCACAAATTAGTGATTCCCGGATTAGTGGATGCCCATTTTCATTTAGACAAAGCGCTGTTACTCGATCGCTGTCACAGCATTGAAGGAACTTTTGCAGAAGCAATGTCGCAAACGTTGCAGGCAAAGCAGACATTTACGATCGCTGATATTCAAACCAGAGCTAGACGAGTGATCAAACGAGCGATCGCCTTCGGCACAACAGCGATGCGAAGTCATGTTGAAGTTGATTCAGCGATCGGGTTGACCGCCATCAAAGCACTCTTACCGCTTCGTCAAGAATATGCATGGGGGATAACGCTGCAATTAGCGGTGTTTGCTCAAGAAGGCATTACTAATCAACCGGGTCAAGTGGAACTGTTGAGAGAAGCACTAGTGATCGGCGGGAATGCGATCGGGTCTGCCCCTTACGTCGATCCTGCTCCAGAACAAAACATTCGTATTGTATTTGACATTGCTCAAGAGTTTGATTGCGATGTTGATTTCCATTTAGATTTTTTAGATGATGACAAGCCTTTGACGTTGCCCTTTGTGATTGAGGAAACGTGTCGTCGCGGTTGGCAGGGGCGTGTCTGTCTGGGTCACGTGACTAAATTAGCTGCATTGTCTCCAGTGGAACTTAGTGCGATCGCTCCCGCAATCCGAGAAGCAGGAATTTCGATTTTGGCGCTGCCTGCTTCTGATTTGTATATGATGTCTCGCAAAGATACGCATAACGTTCGGCGGGGTGTCGCGCCTGTCAATCATTTAGCTGAGATGGGAGTGAATGTCGGTCTTGCAGTCAATAACGTGCAAAATCTGTTTACTCCGTTTGGTGATGGTGATTTACTAAAAATCTGTACGCTGTTGGCTCAAGTGTTGCAAATGGGAACGGCAACCAGTCACGATCGCTGTCTAGAAATGGCCACTACTTTGGCAGCCAAAGCGATCGGACTGCCCGAACACGGTCTGCAAGTTGGACAACTAGCCGATCTAGTGATTCTCAACGTAGCCTCTGTGACTGAAGCGATCGGAGCCGCACCGAGCGATCGTACCGTGATCAAAAACGGCCGCATTGTTTCTCAAACTAAATTAGACCAGCAATTTTTCAGATGAGTTCTGCGTTCAATTAACGTTCTCTTTTGCTTCTTGCTGAAGGTCTGCCAACTCTGAAATTAAAGTCTCTTCTAAGGCAGTGATCACCGCTTCGGGATCGGCAGCTTGTTTCATCACTTCGGCTTCGTGATCGAGTCGGTTTCGCACGTTGGGTAAATCTTCTCTGAGTTCTTCTAAAAGGGCAATGATTTTGGCGATTTTTTGTTCGGACAGTAGGTTGAGTTGCAGGCTTAATTGAGCGCGTTGTTCAGATAGTTTTTCCTGTCGCTTTTGGGCAATTAACACGCCGATCGTCATCAAAAACGAACCACCTCCCAGCAATACATCTAACCATTGAAAGGGCGGCGGATCAAACTGAGGTAAGCCAAAGCGAGGTGACACCAAATTGGGAATAATCCACAGGGCCAAAACCAGCAGTGTGCAATAGAGAAAGACGGGACGACTAAAGAATGCAGTAATGCTTTCAACGATGCGCTGATGGGATGAGAGCGATTTTTCAGACTGGGTATGCAGCGCAATCACCGCATCAATGGTTTGAGCGATCGGGTCAGGTAAAGGTGCTGTCGGAATGATCGTTTTGCTAGGTTTATGCGTCGTTTCTGTCGAGGTCATGGCAGTTTAGCGATCGGTCTTTCCTTTATTAGTTCATGTGAGGGAGGCGATCGGTAACGCTCTACAGATAGACAAATGGCGATCGCTCGGCTAATTCCCAAGTCAAACCTGGATCTGATCGGTTAGATGCGTTATTGATCTAGTTTCGATCTAGTTTCTCTTTAGCTCTGCGACTGGCTTCGGTCACTCAATAGACTTCCTGCACGAATCATAGATGCCCTCCGACTAAAGTCGGGGCTACAAGAGCAAAGTGTGCCTTCGCACACTAAAGAGGCAATTTTAACCGTTAGTCCACGGAGGTGGACTTTGTTCTGATAGCAGCGTTGCCGAAGGCACTTGCGAAGCTAACCTCAATCGCCAGGTATTCTGAGATCGAATTCACGTTCATCTAAGCTTCGATCGCCACAGACCCCACCGGACAAGCTACACAGGCCAACGCCTGACCCATTTGCTGATCAGCACTGCTCAAAGCAGACGGCGGACTGGCATAGCGCACTTCTCCCTTACGCACCTCCACTTTGCAAGCTCCGCAAGCCCCCACTCGACAGGCATAACGAATTTGAATCCCTTCCTGTTCAGCGACTTCTAAAATCGAAGCCGTCCCATCTACCTGTACTCGGCGATCGGACTGAATAAAGTGAATCACTGGGGCAAACGCTGGCTCGCTCGTGTGGGCACTCTTTCCATTTGTGGAGGGTGCGATCGCCATCGGTGCTGCCGCTCTGAAAAACTTTGTTTCGGGGATTTCGCTCTCTCGAACTGGTTTTACGGCTGGCTTGATCGAAGTAGATCGCCCGCCAAAGCTTTCTTCTAGATAGTTTTGCATGGGAAACTTCATGCCTTCTAACAGCGATCGCGCGCCTTGCATAAAACCGCTCGGCCCACAGACGTAAACCGATCGCTCCAGAAAATCTGGCACCATTAGCTTTAACATTGGCTCAGAAATGCGTCCGGTCAGCCCCATCCAGGGATGTCTCAGCGAAGGTCGAGTGATGGTGATGGCTAATTGCAGGTTGGGCATTTGAGCCGCGATCGTTTCTAGCTCTGAGCGAAACACAATATCTTCGGGCGACGTTGCACTATGGAAAAAAACAACATCACAGTTTGCCATCGTGTCTTGTATCCAGCGCACCATTGACATCATTGGCGTAATGCCACTCCCGGCTGAGATCATCAACACTTTGGCAGGCAGCTTGGGCAGACAGGTAAAGTGCCCCATTGGGCCGCCGATGAGTTTGACGCGATCGCCCACTTTGAGATGATCATGCAGCCAGTTAGACACCAGTCCAGGTGCTAAATCGGGTCGATCGGGCGGACTGGGCACTCGTTTGACCGTCAGCATCAGATGATAAGGTCGAGTCGGTGACGAAGAGATTGAGTAAGAGCGCAACACGGGCTTCCCATTAATCTCGACTTCTAGATTGACAAATTGACCCGGCCTGTATTGAAACAAGACAGAAGGCTCCGCTACCAGACAAAATGTTTTGACATCACTCGTTTCGTCAATAATGCGACAACAGTGACAAATCAGATCTTCCTGGGCCCATTCATGGGTAGGCAACATCAGGGCAGGGTCGATCGCGGCTACTTCTGAAGAGGGAGCGGCCAGATCTTCAATATGCAGAAAGGTCTCTCCAAGTTGAATTAAGTCGCCTGCATAGACTTGTCGCGGGTCATCAACGGGCACAATCTCGCCATTGAGCAATGAACCTGACGTGCTGCCCACATCCACAAAGTAATAGGCACCGTCGAGACGCACAATTCTGCCATGAATTCGGCTGACTTCTGGGCTAGTCAATACGAGATCGCAGGTGGTGTTGCGTCCGATGACCCACTCTGTTTGTCCTGGGTAGGATTCTTCAAGCTGATGATTTTGGAATTCCTGCTGCTCAAAGTTGACTGACTTCAAAATCAACATTGGGAGTAATCTCCTGGGTCGTGGTGGGCGAGGGTGAAGGGAAGGGACTGTGGGCTTTGGACTATCGACTTTAGACTATCGATTTAGCATGAATTCGATCCACTTCTTTGGCTTCATTATTTAAGTCTGTTGCCATCAAAGTCCCGTCTAACGTTTTCTTGTCTAACGTCTTCTATCATTCAGAGAATAGGTTTTCCGGCAGGTTTGGAAATGGTTTTTGCCATTGTGACGGCCGTGTGACGTTGCTCTGTCGCTTGAGAAAATGCCAGAAGTTCTGGGTTAGTTGCGCCGATCGCTTCAATGGTCGAGAAGTGATCCGCGTCTGTAAGCTGCAAATCCTGGCGAAGCTGTTGGCAAAACTCAAAACTACCAGAGGCATCGATCGTTTTTTGGCGCAACAGATCCAATACAACGCCATTGTAAGTTTGTAGCCGCAGTTGTTGAGAAACGCCCTGCAACACTTTGACCAGCGTATAGATTTCGTCTGGGCTGAGATCATCTAGCGATCGTCCTTCGAGTAGCGTGGGATCGATCGACAGCCTTTGGAGTTGCTTTCTCAAGCTAGTTGCCATATTCTCACGCTCGTATTGAGAACGGGTACGGCGTAGCGTCTGATAAAGCCACAGCGAACCAACCAACACAATCAGCGCATTAAACGCAAACAATGGATAGTCAGGCAATCGATTTAACGAAGGACGGGCACCATAGGAGAAAAACGTCCAGAAAGAAGTCACCGTAAACAACGTGAATACAATATGTTGTGCCTGTTCTTTAGAAATCGGACGACCTTTATGAACGACTACCTTGCGACACAGTTTCTCTAATATCAAGCCTAATGTGATTGTGATCGCCATCAGCACAAAGAACGTGATAAACACGGCAAACGCTTTAGGAATGGGAATGACACGATTGTAGATATAGAATCCTGTATCCAAAACCTTGGCAACTTGATCACGCTCGTGAGTCCATGCGCCTGTGAAGTAGTAGTCCCAGTTGCCTGCGTAGAGAAAATAGTACAGGTAAAAGGCAATCACCATCCCCAGATAACCATACTGAATCAACCGCCGACCGGGTTTGTTTAACTCTGTCCAGTAGGTTTTTTCAGCATCAATGTCAATACAAGCCGTTTTGCAGCCGACACAGGCACTTTGTTCTAACCCTGTTTTGGCATCAGTGATCCGACACATCGATTGCGTCACGGTTGCTTTGGGGTCTAGATAATTTTGGCTGCCCATCAGCGATCGCGGGCCCGTGTAAACCATCTGCACCGGAGCCATCGGACAAAAATACTGACACCAGCTTTTGCCTGCATACAAATAGCCAATTGTCATCGCGCAAATAATTGTCGCAATCAGGAAAACGCCCAACGAGAAGCGATCGGAGTTGACATACAAAATTCGCAGCCCCAGCCCCAAAACAAACAGCCCATACTGGACATACAAATGATTGCGTCCTAGCCAAGAGTTTTCGCTGATCGTCACCACTTCTCGTCGAGTTTCCCCGGTGAGGCGATCGACTACTTTTCGCCGTCGCTGAATCCCCAGAGCGCGAGGAATCTGAGACATAAACGACAAAGGACAAATCCGCCGCCAAAACTCATGTCCAAACACCAATAGAACAAAAATTCCCGAAGGAACAACCATCGCCCACCAGATCAACGCACTCATCGAAAACGAAGACTGAGGCAGACAGGTCTTTCTAATCTTGATGCACTGAGTCAGATCCACTCGAAAAGGACTGCTGAAATTGGCGGCATCCGTCCAGGCGGGTGTAATGGGGTCATAAAACAAAGAAGCAACCAAAATCAGCCAGCCCAAGGTGAGTAGCCAGCGAACTCGATGCATAGACTGCTCAGAAATTTTATGCAGCATAGGTGTTACCTCTTATCAGAATAGTCATTAGATGGGTCGGGGCTGGTAATTAATGCAAAAACTGGATCAAGCACAATCAGGTGGGAACACTCAATGCTCAGAAATCGACAAGTAACTAAGATCAATCTTTGATTTGCCAAAAGCGTAGCCGTTTGTTAGCACTCCAACTCACCAAGTAATCATGTTCTGGACTAAACGCTACATTCCCTGGCTGATCCAATGTTCCGACTTCTCGCATTGCTAATCTTCCGCCTTGAGGAATCCAAATGCGAACAGTGCCGTCACCGTGGACTGTAATGATATTGCGATCGCACTTAGAAACCAAAATCGTATTAGCAGATGCCTGGGGCAACACTTGAATTAAGGCTTCGCGGTTGAGATCCCACATTAGCCCTCGATCTTTGCCAAAGCTAATCAGAGTGTGATCATTGATTAGCTCTAGTCCGACGATCGTATCGGTATGTCCGGCAAAGGTGCGATCAATGTTTCCAGTGTTGAGATTCCAGACTTGAAGCTGATGATCTCGGCTGGCAACAACCAGTTGGTCGGAAGTAGCTCCATAGGTAATTGCGGTGATGTCTGCTGGGGAGTTGAGTGTTTTCAGCAGTGCGCCCGTTTGCAAATTCCATTGACGAAGGGTTCTATCTTTACTAGTACTAACAAACGTCCGCGCGTCCGGACTAATTGCAATCGCCGTTATCGTCTTTTGATGCCCCTTAAACTTTTGCAAAAACTTGCCCGAAATTCCGTTCCACGCCTGTATAGTGCCATCTTCACGACCTGTTAGCAACAGCTTGCTATTGGCGCTAATGGCCAGGTTGGTGACGGGGGCCGTGTAGCCTGATAAAGTTTTGCGCCAAGTTCCCTGGGGCAATGACCACAAGCGCGGCAGGTGATCAGTTCCCACGGTGATCATCGTTTGCTTGTTGGGCGAAATCACTACGCGATCGATTCCCGACTTGATGGATACCTCCCGCGTCATCGCTAGCTGCATATCAGACTGGGGCAACCACTTTTGAGTTAGTTGATGAAGGGTCGTTTTTGCCTGCTGCCCCGAAAACATTGACCGGGTAATAATACCTCGACTGGATAGCTGTAGGACGATCGCGCCCACAAAGAGCAGTGCGCTAGTCGGTAGGATAAACTGCTGCGCCTTGTACCAGTGTTTTACGACAGGTTGAAAGCGGCCCGTTAGCTTATGAAGATCGGCTAATACGTCAGAAACTTGGGGATAGCGATCGCTGGCTTTAGTTCTGACCAACCGATTGAGGATTGTTGTAAGCTCTGGACTGACGGGGGGCTGTAAGTGCTGGTGCCAATCCAGTTCTCCTGAAATCAAATCCTGTTTAAACTGCTGGGGATCAATGCCTGTTAGTAAGTGGATGACCAAGATCCCTGCCGCGTAAAGGTCACTATTTAACTGAGCCATTCCCAAGTGTTGCTCATCTGGCATGTAGCCAGGAGTCCCGATCGCCAAAGGCACAGAAGTATCCGGGTGGGCGACCGATTCATCTTCTGCTAGACGATAAGCTGCCCCAAAGTCAATGAGAACAATCTTGCCATCTCGACGACGACGGATCAAATTGCTGGGGGTCACGTCGCGGTGAATCACTCGTTGAGCATGAAGATTTTGTAGGATGGATAACAGTTCTAATAACAGGGCGATCGCAGACTTTTCGGTGAGACGGTTTCCTTGGGCCAGCCATTGGCTTAAGGTTTCGCCGTCAATGTACTCTTGCACCAGATAAGTTGAATCCTCCTGCTCATGGCAATAGGCAAAAAGGGTCGGAATTTGGTGGTGATGTTGCCCAAACTGCTCCAGCAGGGTCGCTTCTGTCTCAAATAAGTGTTTGGCTGTCTCCAGAGAAATGGTGCTTTGGGGTGGCAATTGCAGACATTTAACGACGCACAACGGATGTCGGGGGAGATATTTGTCGCGAGCCAGGTAGGTTTGGCTAAAGCCTCCTGCTCCCAGTTTTTCTAGAATCAGGTAGCGTCCGGTTAATAGTTGCCCAATCATGCTCGGTGACCTTTGATGCGCGCTGACAGCCAGGTTTGAAGGAATCCGACACGATCACATGACCTAGCTTCCTTGCCAATACAGGTTGGGGAAACTGGACGTTTTTCTCCCATTTAGACGAGAGCCGTGCCGCATTCCATTCAAAAAATGCTGTTGTCCGCGAAGTTCAGTGCAGGAAGTCGATCGTCTGGAAAGACTCAACAGGTGAAGCGTGGATGTAAGCTCAGACCGTCTTTCTGAAGGACAGCCAGAGCCGCTCACTGCCTCGTGTGGAAGCAGGAGTTTCTGAGTTTAGGAACAATACAGTCAGTAAAAAAGGCTGAGATGCGGTCACAGTCTATAAAATCTAGCCTGACCCTGATTTGATGACTTCTCTATGACAATATTGGTTAGATGCTTGTATCGATTATAGTGACTCGCGCAGTCCTTGACTACCTAATTCTCTAAGAAATGAACAAAAACAGGCGGTAATATTAATTGGAACCCAACTTGATGCAACCGTTCTAATTAGCTTTATCAAGAGTGAGGACAACCATCCGGATGCTTGATTTCTATTTTAGCAAAGTAAAACGTCCTGTGCCAATCTACAAACAAGTCTACCCCTCGAAGGCGATCGACTCAGACCGCAGCACAATGAACTGTGACAATTTACAAACAAGCACAGATACGGATTCTAATCTAGAGAGAATCAATGACTCTAAGACGCAGGAAGCAGTACTTTTAGAAACGTCAGGGGCAGACATCGCTACGGAACCGATATTACGAACGGCTCACTTGGACGGTGCATCGCAGGATTTTACGGGTTACAGAGTCGTTGATAAAAATGGGTGTGACTACCAGATTTGACAATCCGCTTTTGTTTGGCTTGAAGCGAGACAACAGGGAGGGTCGATCGCAGCCCTGAGACAAATTGACCCAGATCACTGCAAAACTTTGGAGTTGGTGTAAACCTGCTCTGAGATAGCTCCACCCGAAAACACAGGCCTATATTCAAAGATGATTTCTACTTTTTGGGATATTCCTGGAATTCAATCTCACCAGTCATTAGAGTTCCTGGAGCAATCGCTGAATCCAATCTGTGTGTGTGACAATCAAGGCCACACAATCTACGCAAGTCAAAGCTTTTTGAAGCTGTTACAAACTTCTACAGCCAGAGATTTCTTCGACTATTTTCCGGCGACTATGCAGCCTGATCTGTCTGAGTTTTGGCAGCGTGCAATTCAAGGGGAGACCAGCCAGTTTCTCTCTAGATTGAGAGACGCAGAGGAGCATGTTGAATGTTCCCTAAAGTTTGACTCAGGCACAAAGCTAATGTTTCTCGAAGCTAAAAAAATCGGTGCAGCAGAAAGAATTCGCAGTCTCACTACCGCTTACGAATCGGCAATTTCTCAGTCTGCTCACGCCAATTTAGCGACCGCTTTGATCAATCCCAATGGAGACATTATTCAGTGTAACCAGAAGCTACAAAACCTTTTGGGAACAAACGATTGTGGGCTAAATCTTGAACAATTTGTGCATCCAGACGATCGCTTGGTTGATCTCTCACTCAAGCAAAGTTTACTCAACAGAACGATCAACACCTACACCATCGAAAAACGATTCATTTCTAGAAATCACGAAGTCATTTGGCTGAATGTTAATGTTTCTCGAATTGAGCTTTCGACCTGTATTATGGGGCATCAAAGCTATTATGCCGTTCTGCTAGAAGATGTCACCGAAAGTAAAAAGATTTACAGCACCCTCGTTAGAACCGAGGAAAAATGGAAAACGCTGTTTTTAGATAGTCCCTACTTGTTTATTCAAGTCAGCAAAAGCGGGCAGGTTATCTATGTCAGTCCAGCGGTTGAGGACATATTGGGCTATCAGCCCGAAGAGTTGCTCGGTCGGCAGATCAAAGAACTCATTCACCCCAGTAATTTGAACGAATTTGAACTCGCTCTACAACTTTGGAGCAGCAACCTTCAATCTCATCAATCGATCGAATGCTGGTGGAGAGCCAAGTCTAATCGATGGGTGGCGTTGTCGATTCAGGGACAGCAGTTTCCCTCAGTTTTAGAGATCGAAGATATTGTCATCAGTGGTCACAATATCACCGATCGCAAGTGTCTAGAAGTCGAACTCAGAGCCAGCGAAGAAAAGTTTAGATCCCTGGTTCTCAACAGTTTGGGAGCCGTGTTTCGCTGTGATTCTAGCTACACGATGGAGTTTATTAGCGACAGCATTCAAGACATTACGGGCTATCCCGCATCGGTGTTTGCCAACAATCAAGTTCGGTCTTATCTCAGCATTGTTTATCCGGATGATATTGCCCTTCTCAAGGATTCGCTGATTCAAGCCATTTTAGACCGCCATCGCTCTTCGATCGACTACCGAATTGTCGATACCAATGGGTGTCTCCGCTGGGTGACTGAGCGCAAACAAGGCGTATTTGACCAGAATGGCAATCTGTTGTGGCTTGATGGTGTCTTGCTGGATATTAGCGATCGTAAGCAAGTAGAAGCCGAGCTACTGCACTGCGAAACCGCCCGCTAGGGGACTTCGGACTTTGAACAGAGCAAGTCTAATGTCTTTCATCTAACATCAATCAAAGAAGCTGCATCCCTTAAATCTCCCTTAGCTCCGTTACAAAAGGGACTGGACTTTTATTTTTCCACCCTCTCAAGGGGTTAGGGGGAGCAGAAAATAGACTAGCTCACAGAGAATTTGTGTGATCTCCAATGGCTCTTGTCTAAGGTCTAATGTCCTCAAAAGTGATGAAATGTCAACATTTTTTTGGAGTTTTCTTGCAAACCGTCGTGTCTCTATCAAGTCTTAATAAATCACTGTATAGCTTTGTCCAATCTTTTACGTAGGGTTTTTAGATTGAGAGAGCTTTAGGATACAATGAGCCTACGACAGTGAATTGGCTTAGATATGCTAAGTTGTTTTCATTAATCGCTCCGTGGTGTGTAGGTTCCACATTCATTCACCTTTAATATGAGTCGTGAAGTTCCCCCCTTGGGTGTCGATGAGCGGCTGATTCAAGCGACGATCGTGCCAGAAGTTGAGACGGCTGAAGGACTGCTTCAGATTGCGCTCGCCCAGGTAGAAGGTACTTCAGAAGAAGATTCTGAACGTCAGACTGACCTTCTTGACCAGGCAGTTCAGCTTCCTGCTAAAGCAAAAGTTGCGTTGATTCGCAGAC
Organism: Phormidesmis sp. 146-20; assembly: GCF_052939475.1. Classification (NCBI taxonomy): domain Bacteria; kingdom Bacillati; phylum Cyanobacteriota; class Cyanophyceae; order Leptolyngbyales; family Leptolyngbyaceae; genus Phormidesmis; species Phormidesmis sp. 146-20. The sequence goes on along the minus strand of NZ_JBJPHT010000036.1, from coordinate 16,931 downwards.
TGATTTCTCAGCTTGAACCCGCTCATATTCAAGCCATCGTCGAATTTGGACTGAGGGAGATTGGCGATCGTCATCGTCAAGTCACCCCAGCGTCCCCTCCCGTCGATCACAATACAAGACTGTTACTCAAAAAAGACTACAGCTACCAGGCTCGCGGGTTAGACCAGCCCACTCAGTACTTTGTCTACCTGAGACGGCGCAAACCCAAGCTCGATCGCTATATCGGAACCTTGTTTCATGTCCCCCAGGGCTGTACGCTTTCCTACTTTTTGGACGCTGAAGAGCGCCTGATCTTTAATCCACCTCACAATGTCTTTCAACTGCGAGATAGCAACAATCCTGATGTAACGCAAGTGGTGCGCCTGATCTGCTTAGAGCCGCCGCCGCCTGATTACACCTTTGCCAAGCAGCAAAACGACATGCCAGAAATCCAGCTTCATCTGGAGTATCTCGATCCCCAGACGGGTCAGCCGATCACCAAGCAGACCTACCCGTTTCCGACCTGTATGTATGAAGGGGGCAAGCTCGATCGCTATCGCTGGGAAGTCACAACCATCACCCTTTCTCCTGAGTTGGCTATCTCACGCGAGCATTCTCCGCAAACCTCAGTTGTAGAGCCTCTGCCCCCAACCGTTTCAGCTGCGCTCCCTAGTGACCTCGACACCCCACCCCTCGATCGCTCTGCCCCTGTGCCCTTGCGTCGCGTGTTAGAACTGCCCACCCCCAAAGCGCTGACGTTTTATCTGAGCGATCGGCGTGATGTAGAAGCTCTTCTCAAACGGATGCGGCTCTGGGTTGCGTGGAGCGAGAAAGCCATGCCACAGTCAAAATGGGAAGTGATTCAGGATGCTGAGGGCTATCTGTTGATGAATGCTCGATTTAAGCGGCGAATTTTGCGATTTTCACCCGATCGAGCCTCCGTTGCTTTAGAACACTCGCTGCCTGTGTTGATAAAGTGGTTTCACGATTTGAGTTTGGCGGTTTCTCAAGCCCAGAGTCAGCGACAGTATAGTGCAGTGCAGTTAAAGCTGGCTCACTCGCTGTTTATTGACATGAGCCTTCCACAAACCGATCCCTTAATCGTACTAAAGAAGCTATTTGGAGCAGACTTTTCTACAACGTCACCTGAGTAGCGCCCGTCGATCGCACATTGAGGTTACTTGGGAGATTTCTAGCAGAGAAGTTACCAATCTTGTGAAGTCTCCTAAATTCCCCACCAGTGAAGGACTTTGAAACCCTGAGAAGTTTCTTTGTATTCTAGAAGCCTTTCTTTCTCAAAGTCCCTCAGCATGGGGAATTTAGGGACTGAAGCCGATTCAAACGAAGCGATAACAACTTGTGTTAGGGAGAATCTAACGCCTGTAATCGACTAAGAATATTTATTTGCGCTGGACTAAACCTACCTGACAAAGAAATTCTCGGCTATAGCAGTCCTAAATCGTTTGTGAGAATCTTCAAATGATCAGTGCCCCCAAGCTGCCAATTCTGAGGGACTTTAAAAACTCATAGGATCGGCAATTAGAAAAGGGAATCAAGACGAACAATGAATTCTAATTCATCCCTCCTCCCTCCTCCCTTTCTCTCTTAATACATAACCGACACCATCTCCGGAGGCGCAATTGCCATCATCGGTGTATCTGCGGCGGCAATTTGCACCAATGTCGCATCTGGCTCATAGAGCTTTGTCATCGCTTGCTGCAACAACTCCTGCACCGGAAGACTGTTATAAATCGGTGACCCTTCCAATTGCTTGATCGAGTCGATCGCGCCCTGCCAATTTCGGCCGGACTTTGCAGCAATGGCGCGATCGTACACTTTAGCTTGCTGACTCCAGCGGTCTCTGAGTTCTGTGACGCGATCGTGCCACTGGCTAGTGTTGGGAATGGTCTCTAAGAGCGCCATCGCCGTCGTCACATCGGCTTGTTGAAAGCGAGTAGTCGCCTGACGCACTAGCTCTCGTGACCAATCATCCTCAAGCTGTTGGGCTAATTCATGGTGCCGACTGTTTTTGGGAATGCCCGCAATGAGTTTGACGGCTTCTGTGAGTTGGTCGCGGCTGGCTGCGGACTGAGCTTCGTTGAGGAGATCGGCATACATTGACTCCATGTGGGCAGGAAGACCGTCTGATTGTCCCTGTAGCTGCCGAAAGAGACGATCGCTCCATTGGTGGTTGTGCAGAGGCTCTGGAGTGGCGCTCACAGATTGTGCGACAACTTGTGGACAGCGATTTGCCCCAGAGACATTTGTGAGTCCTTCACAGGGTTGAGGACTGGCTTGTGATACAGTCGCCTGAAACGTTTGATGAGCGAGCATTGCAGAACAGACAATCATCCCGCTGCTGGCTACTAGTTTGAGATCGCCAGACTGAAGGCGAAAAGGCACCCGACGGCTCAATTTGGCTGGCAGCGCGATCGCTTCACCTGTCGATGGCTCTAATACCTGATGGTTCATAGTTAGAAAAATTGCAGAATGAACGACAGTTTAGAGATGCGCCCGTGGGGAAAGAGGGGACTACTTCTATTAAATCACCTGTGTAAATGCCTGACAGTTAGCTTTGCAGGCCAAGGTAAAACTTCTGTAATTTTGTATCGCATTGAGGTGAATTCGATAAAGTTCCTTGACTTCGGTGTTTGGGGCTTCTGCCCCTCAATCTCCCAACTTTGGAAAACTTTAAGAGGATGTTTGAAAAGTCCTGTCGTGGGTAGCAGAATCGGCAAGATTCCCCAATCCCCCTTACAAAGGATAACGTTGAAATCAGGAAGGCAAGCTTTGAATCCGAGGCAGTGCTGAATCGGCAGTGCTGAATCTAAGTCTGAATCGTCGAGCTTGAAAATCCGGAGGTTCCTCAGAATTGAGCGTTGGGAGGATGAAGCACCAAAAAACGGAGCGAAAAAACTTCATCAAACTGACATTGCATTAGAGTGGTGAGGTAGAAACTTGCAGCGCCAAACCCCCACGAGAGAGCAGTTTCCAGTAGGGGTTTAGGCTTAAACTTGTTCAAAGAGTATGAGAAGCTCTATTAGCGTGACAAGTGCAGAACATCGAGTTTCTGACTCATCATTGAGTGTCTACACCAGGTCAAGTCTAGACCAGAGTAAAGTCGGCTGCGGTGAACTTAGTAATATTCGCCATCCCCACATCACCTCGCTGATTGTCGAGGTTAGCCAAAACGCTGACATTGCCGCCGCCGCCCAAGTCTTGAGAGTAAGCAAAGCGGGTCAGTCCGAGGGTTGAGTTAAAGTAGGCAAAAACGCCTTCCTTGGATGTGATTTTGTCGTTGTTAGCGATCGCACGAGCCGCCGCCCCCGCCGCTGGAAAAGGATCGGTCAACACAATCAGATTGCCATCAGCCCCAATCTCAGAAGATTTTCCTTGTTGGAAGTTCAGGTTAGCGATGTTGAGATCAAACTTACCGAGGGCAAGCTGGTCTTCTCCGATCGTAAAGTCAGAGATGATGTCGGGCTTGTTTAGAACATTAATTCCCGTCTGTCCAGCAGGGGTAGCAACTCCGTTTGCAAATGGATCGCCTGTGTAGACAAATTGATCTTTTCCTTCGCCACCGACGAGGAAATCAACCCCGGCATCGCCGACCAATATATCATTGCCCGCTTCTCCAAAGAGCGTATCATCTTCAGCGCCACCTCTGAGTTGATCGTTATCAGGGCCGCCAAACAAACCATCCACGCCTGTGTCACCCATCAGAAAGTCGTTTCCAACATTGCCAAGCAGCAAATCATTGCCTTGTTGTCCTCTAGCAACACTGTCGGTCAAGTCACCAATAAACAGGTCATTGTTAGCAGCAAGGTCGTTGAATGCGACTCCTGGGGCCCCACGATTAATGGTTGTGAGGTTGTTGAGAAGCGTAAAGATTGACTGTAGTCCGGTCTGAGCGCTATCCGCCATGATGAGTTCCTTTGGTTTGGTTAACTGCAAAATTGCTTGGTAGATCTTTTTCAATCGATCCTGCTGACAATCAGCGTGAGGAACAATCCCTTTGAGTGACCCGCCAGGAATGGCTGCGAGTGATCTGAGAGGGAGTGTCCTGTTTAGAGAGTCAGAAACAGTGCAGATCGTTAAAGTGTTTGAGCGATCGTATTCACGCATTCAGGATCATTTTGCTTACAGCATGGGTAGAACAGTGCAAGCAGAATCATCTAACTTCACAAAAAGCGTCCAGTTGAGGGATTAACTTTTGAGATTGATTAGGATGAACGACCAACGTGAAACGGTTATCCAGTACAGGTTTGACAACACCTAATGCCCGTCGATCGGTCTGGTTTGAAGAATTTACACCCGTGACTTTACTGTGAAGCGTAATTCATCTCATACCAAGCGTAAAGAAGCTAAAGCGTTTAGCCAACCTGATATTCTCAGAACTTTCTTGAGTCAGCTTTAAGTTTTTATACTTCGTAAAAGAAGGTGTTTCTAGGAGTTGATAGAGGTGAAACTGAGAGAAGGTCGAGCTTTCAATAGAACGAGCAACTAAAAGCACCGCACCTACCATGTGATATATTTTACTAAGGTGCCAAAATATCGTTAATTAGAACCTACTGAATCAGAGGATTGTTCTAATTAATTAAGGTCTTCTACAGATTGCTTAAGACATTCCACAGTGTCCGGTTGCGTGCAATTTAATCTGTATAGACAACAGTTAGGAGATCATTTAGCTAAAAAATAATTGGAACCACGCAAAAAATTGGTTCTAATTAACCTAGACAGAGGGCCATATGTGTTGTAACCTGTCAGTGTATTATAAAGATACGGTGTCGATCGAGCTTTCCTTAACCCAACCCAGGCTCGATCGCCAGACAGAGCAGCATTTACCTCCCTTAACTAAGCTACAGAATTGGGTGTCACTACGGGATTGATTTAAATTGCTACCTCACAAAAGTAGCCCGCGTGTTCCCTAGATTTACTGACTTACGCGCTCCGGATCGATCGAAAAGTATTTTGTTTGAAGGTTTGGAACACTGCCATGAGTAGCTGTTTGAAAATTGGTTATCGCCTGATGAATGGCGATCAGATTATTTCTGCTTTGGTTCAATACAAGCTTCTAGAAACACTGGTGGGACACGTCCTACTAGATGAAGTGTTTAAGGAAGTGCCGTTGTTAAAACAAGAAGTCTTCTACACGCTAGTAGGAGTCAGCGATACGCCCATCCCGGATGATTTTGAGCAGTTTTTGACCGAGTGGTGTCAACAAAAAGGCGTGACATTGGAATACTTCCAAACGGTGATGATGCGCGAGTGGCAACGCCAAAAATTTAAGCAACTTCGGTTTGCTGATCAAGTAGAGTCAGAGTTTTTGCGAATCAAGTCAGACCTCGATCAAATTGAGTATTCGCTGATTCAACTCGATGATCTAGCACTGGCGCAGGAAGTCTATTTTCAGCTTCGAGATGATGGCGTAGAGTTTGCTCAACTTGCCCAACAGCATTCCCTGGGAAGCGAGAAACAAACCGGAGGCTGGGTCGGCCCAGTGTCTCTTTCGGGGCTGTCGATCGACCTAGTAACCCTATTTCGCAATCAACAAACGGGCATTGTTTATCCCCCGATTCAAGTGGGCGATCGTTTTTGGGTAGTGCGATTAGAGCGATTTATTTCTGCCCGGTTAACAGAAGCAACTCGCGCGATTGTCATGGATCGTCTCTATACACAATGGCTGCAAATGCAAGTTCAAAAAGTGATCAACACCCCAGGCGCGATCGCGGTACAACCCGAAGCGCCAGAACCAACCCACGAAGAGAGTCCTTCTCTCGCAGCAGTCTAGTAGTTTGTCAGGGATGAAGCGAGGGACACCAACATCTCTAAACTCATGAAAGCAGTTCTCTCATCCCTTATCCCTCTCTTAACGAAGTACTAGCTAGATCAATTAGTCCAATGCTCTACCCGGTTTATAACTTGAGGATTCGCAACGATGATGCAGCGTGAAGAACAAATGCAATCGTTTCTGACTGATTTTTTTGCGGCCTGGCCGTTCAAAGATTTGCCGGATGACTTACGAGCAGCGATCGCGTCTAAGCTACGGTTGTGTGCCTTCCAGCCGGGAGAAGTGATCTATCCGCCTAAAGAACTGCCTTCCGAAGTTCACTTTATTGTTCAGGGAAGTGTGCGAATTTTGGGGGCTGACTCTCAGCAAAGTCCGACGTTGGCCGTTCTGGGAGCCGGAGCTGTCGTCGGGTGGGATAACTTACTGCGACGGGTGGGGGCAGGTTCGGTGCGGGCGGCGATGTCTGCTCAAGCAGGTGATCATGAGATTCTCACGCTGGCACTGTCGGCTGATGAGTTTGAGTCACTCGCCTTGAGCTATTTGCTGCCTGTATTAATGGAGCGAGTAAGCGTATTAGAACTGTTTGACACCCTATCTCAGGCAATGTCACACATGCGGAATCCTGCTGCTAATCTGAATTTGCAGAAAGTGGTGCAATACGTTGACCAGGAGCAGGTTGCCATTGTTCAGAATTGGGATGAGGCGCTGGAATTGTCGAAAGATCGCGTCTGGTTAGTCAGCAGTGGTGAATTTCTCAATCTGCCGATCGGGACTCCCATCACTCAAGTCAACCAGCTACAACAATCTCGTCCCTCTCGCTTTCCAGTACGGCTGGTGGGAATCGATCGCGTTTCTCTCCATGCAAAATTACTCAACCATACGGCTCCGAGTCGCACGGCTGCTGAACTAGAACCATTTGTCTCAACCAAGCCAGAAGTTCCCCCGCCTGACGACAAAAGCTATCCCACTTGGAAGTCACGCGCTCCAGAACCGATCGAAGATATTGTGGCCTGTTTTGGCATGGTCTGCGATCGCTTGCGAGTGCCTTATCGTCCTGATTCTTTGCGCCGCACCTTAAAGCAGCAATCCCTGGATCGATTTGAACCTGTAGATTTGTATTCACGCATTGCTCAAGCGATCGGATTAAATGCTCAAGTAGTCAACTTTTCGCCGACGGGTGGCGGTATTAATCGACTAGCAACACCTGCCCTAATTCAGTTTGGGGATGTGTTTGCGGTGCTTTATGATGTGACACCGACCTCGGCTGTATTAGGCTCCCCTCGGACAGGATTGGTGAGACTGACCCCTGAGCAGTTGTCCGATCGCTTAACGATCGAAGTGCCTACAAAGTTAAAGCGGGCCACTGGAGAAGCAGGTTCCTGTCGAGCGATCGTGATTGAGCGGTTTGCTAGTACACCAACTAAGCGATTTGGCTTTAGTCGGTTTTTGCCGATGGTGATCAAGCAGCGAGGCATTTTGGTGCAGGTTTTGCTGTCGTCAGTGGTGATCCAGCTACTCGGTTTGGGAAATCCATTGTTGGTGCAGCAGGTTGTCGATAATGTGATTATCAATTCCAACTCAGGTGCAATGTCTACTTTTGGCACCTTGATGGTCATATTTGCACTATTAGAAGGGGTGCTGACGATTTTACGCACTCAAATGCTGATCACCACCACTAATCGGATTGATTTGCATCTGGGTGTTGAGATTGTGCGTCACATGCTGCATTTGCCGCTTAAGTTTTTTGAGCAGCGTCCGGTCGGGGAGTTAGCGTCTCGACTGTTGGAGTTAGAAAATATTCGTCAATTTATGACAGAAACTGCGATTACCACCGTGATGGATGTGGTGTTCTCGGTGTTCTACATTGGCGTGATGCTGCTCTATAGTACCAGTCTGACGCTTTGTGTGTTGGCCACGGTCCCGATCGTGATTGTTTCAACCCTGCTCATGTCCAAAATTCAGCAGAAGTTACTGCGTCTGAAGGCTGACCAGGGCGCAAAAGTGCAGGCTTATATGGTTGAAGTGTTGGGCGGGATTGCCTCAGTCAAATCTCAACACATGGAGTCTCTGGTCGAAGCAACCTGGCGCGATCGCTATGTGCAATATCTCACCAGTGGCTTTACGACTTCTAACATCAACACTGTTTTCTACTCCTACAGCAACTTTTTGAATACGGTTAGCAGTTTGCTAGTGCTGTGGGTCGGTGCAGATCTGGTACTCAAGGGCGAATTAACCCTGGGCGGACTGATTGCCTTTCGGATTCTCACAGGCTATGTGACGGGCCCACTTCTCCGACTATCACGGCTCTGGCAGCGATTTCAAGAAACCTCACTGTCAATGGAACTGCTGGCGGATATTGCAGATGCTCCCGATGAAAAAGAACTGTCTCAAGAACAGCAGCTTCAGATTCCACCCATCACGGGACAGATTCAATACCACGACGTTTGTTTTGGATTCAAACCCGGTCAACTACAACTCTCGAATATTAGTCTCAACATTGCACCCGGTACATTTGTCGGCATCGTTGGTCAAAGCGGCTCTGGTAAAAGTACATTGATGAAGCTATTACCCCGGCTGTATTTGCCCAACAGTGGCAGCATTACCATTGACGATTACGATGTGTGCAAAATCGATTTACATTCTTTGCGATCGCAGGTTGGGATTGTTTCTCAAGATGCCGTACTGTTTCAAGGAACGATCCGCGACAACATTGCCTTATTTGAGCATTTGCCCGACGACATTGTAATCGAAGCCGCACGAGTCGCCGAAGCGCACGATTTTATCATGCAGCTACCTGATGGCTACGAAACCCAAATTGGTGAACGCGGCGCAGCCCTCTCAGGGGGACAACGACAACGAGTTGCGATCGCCCGTGTCGTCATTCGCAATCCTCGGCTACTCATTTTTGACGAAGCCACCAGCGCTCTGGACTATGAAACCGAACGGCGAGTTTGCAACAATCTCATGGAGCGATTTGCGGGTCGCACTTGTTTTTTTATCACCCATCGCCTGAATACGATCGCTCGTTCAGATTGGATTCTGTTTATGCAGTCGGGCATCATCGCCGAACAAGGAACTCACCAGGAGCTAATGGCCAGCCGTCAGCTTTATTACTGTCTCTACGCTCAACAGTCGCGGGAGGAGTGAGAAGTGAGGAGTGAGGAGTGAGGAGTGAGGAGTGAGGAGTGAGGTGAATTAATTGAAAGAAGAATCTAGCAGTATGCCGAGAAAACCAGAAATCAACCTAGTTGTAGGTGAACATCCATTCAATAGACTTCCTGCATGAATACCTGGCGATTGATGTTAGCTTCGCAAGAGCCTTCGGCAACGCTGCTATCAGAACAAAGTCCACCTCCGTGGACTAACGGTTAAAATCGCCTCTTTAGTGTGCGAAGGCACACTTTGCTCTTGTAGCCCCGACTTTAGTCGGAGGGCATCTATGATTCGTGCAGGAAGTCTAATGAATTTTTTTCGCGTTGTTTGCGTCTTCTGCCCCCAACTCCCCAATTTTAGGGGACTTTGAGAACTCGTAAAGTGGACACTGCACATCATTCAATGACATCCAATTCTAATTAATTTTCTCTTTCATCCCTCATCCTTCATCCCTCATCCCTCTCGCGAAGCGTGCCGCCAGCGGCAACCCCTCCCCCCTACTAATTCCCCTGGAGAATCCCCATGAGTCGTCCTCGCTTGTTTGCTCCCATAGAAGCCCTACAAACTCGCTATCGAACCTTTCAAGACCAGGTTGATCAAGATCTGGAAACCAAAGCGACTGGGTTACCAACTACTGGAAACTGGACAAAGCGACTAACACAGGTAATTTTGCTAGGCATCGCCGTCGGAACAGGTTGGGCCGTGTTGGCGCGGGTCGATGTGGTGGTCAATGCTAGTGGCAAACTAGAACCACAGTCGCAGTCGCAGATTGTCCAGGCGAGAGCGGGAGGCGTAGTAACGGCTGTCTTGGTGCGCGAAGGAGAGGCAGTCAAACAGGGGCAGTTGTTAATGCAGCTTGATCAAACCGCACTCTTTAACCGACTACAAGAATTGTTGCTTCAGCGGCGACGATTGATTAAAGAAACCGCAGTATTGCGACTGGCTCAACAAGGAAAACCCCTACGATCGCTCGGAAACAGCAGAATTGAGATTTCCCCCGAACTGATGAGCCAGGTACAAACTCGCTTATTACTCGTCGCCCAACTCACCGGAAACCCCAAAAGCCTCGCCCCAGACCAGCAGCAACGGTTTAATCTCTATCTTCGACAATTGCGCGATCGCCGTTCTCTCAGTGAGCTACAGCGATCGACGCTGCAATCTAAAGTGTCGGAAGCTGAAGCCCAACTCAATCAGACTCGGTTTCAACTTCAGCGCGAACAAGAACTGTTGGACAGGTTGCGTCCATTAGTTGAGCAGGGGGCGATTCCCAAGGTGACGCTATTGCAGCGAGAAGTTGGCGTGGGTGATCTGCAAAAACAACTGATTCAAAATGAGTTGCAGCGAGAACAGATCAAGATCAATCAGCTACAAAGCAGGGTCGAAGATGGCAAAGTACTCAACGAAACTCAACAGGATATACAGCGACAATTGGCAGAGTTAGACACTAAGTTTGACACCATCATCAAAGACAACCAGCGTCAGATGATCGAAGTGACTTCGCAGCTTAATCAGATTCAACTCGACCTCAAAAATCAGGGATTGCGCTCTCCCGCTGATGGCGTTGTGTTTAACCTGGCGGCCAAGCTTCCGGGAGCAGTGACTCAGCCCGGTCAGACGTTGTTGCAAGTGGTGCCCAATGAGTCGTTGACGGCGCGAGTGCAGGTTGCAAATGCTGATATTGCCAATATTCGCATGGGAATGCCTGTCGATGTCCGCATTGATGCTTATCCGTTTACTGAGTTTGGGTCTGTCAAGGGAATTGTTTCTAAGGTGGGCAGTGAGGCGGTGGCGGTGAGTGAGCAAAATCCTCGCACTGTTTTCCCGGTTGAGGTGAGGCTAGAACGTCAGTTTCTCGATCGCCGATCGCAGCGCTTTTCACTGACTCCCGGTATGACCATCACCGCAATGGTTAAAGTGAGACAACGCGCCCCGATCAGCTATGTCACCGAAGAAATCACCAAAGCATTTGATGGGATTAAATCTGTTCGCTAGTTGGGGAATCAAGCAATCCGAGTAGAATGGATCGGTCAGTAGAATAGCAGAATAGTCCTGAGAGGAACGATCGCGATTAAACTTTGAATTGCTCTAATGTTAAAATCCCTGATTTCTTAAGAAGTTGGGGATTTATTTGTGTTTTACGTTCTCTAGAACGGCGATGATATCTGACTTCAATGACTTTGAGCTTCTTTAAGCAGTTAGATAACCGATCGCATACAAACGTTGCCTGAGTCGTGTCTACTAATTAGAACTTAAAAAATTCTGGTTCTAATTAAAAAATTGATTTGATTTGGGGTTGCCATTCGATCAAAGTTTGTTATAGTGGACGCAGGGCAAAGACATCGCCTAGAAAATCAAAACTTCACTTCGCCCAAGCATTTCAAGACTTTGAGTTCATCAGCGTTTACCCAGTAGAGAGATTAGCTGCATTGATCATCTCTGCTATTTCCAAAAGTGAATTTCTCGAAGTGAATTTTGTGCCTCTAGCTGCGTCACCACTAGTTTTCTACCGAGCAAGAATCGCGATCGATTTCTGGCAATTGACTGGTGCAGGGTGTTATCTAAAAACGGTAAAACTGTGAAGCGTTTAACCCCGTACTCAAATTTGCACCAGCAATCCAGCTAAATTGATTTGCCATTCCCAAACCTGATTCTTTGCACTGCAACATTCGATTGATTCACTTTCATCTCAAGATGAGTGAGAGCGATCTTATCTTTGCAGTTCTTTCCTCAAACTTTTAGGAGCGATTATGGAAGCCTTACACAACGACACCCAACACAACCAACCCAGCGCTGCTGGACTTGTTCCTGCACCGGGTCCTAATGCCGACCTAGCCATCCCTTCAAAAGGTTCCTCACCCGAAGCTGCTAACCTGGAAAAAGCACTCAACCAGGCACTAGCGCCCGACGAAGCCCAAACGATCGCGGCTCCTCCCGATGATCACGACCACAAGCCTGTGGTAGGTAAGTTTCAACTTCACGTTGAGCTAGATCAAGTTGCCTCTGCTAGAGGACTAGATGTTAAGAATGTCGTTCGTGAGACTTCATTTCTTGACAACCTGGGCGCAAAAGGGGATGTCCTAAACCCCAAAGGCGGTAACAACGTTGTAATCGGGTCGGGCGACAGCGATGTGGTTCAAGGAACCGGGGGCGGCTTTAACACCATCACCACAGGTACAGGCAAAGATACCGTAGTCTTGGGACGTGAGACCACCAACCGAGTCCTTGACTTTGACCCTGCCAACGATCGCTTTGTCTTGTCAGGACTCAACCCCAAAAACATCATCATTGCTCAAGGCAAAAACCCCGGTAAAGGGGGACTAGAGCAACCCCTCGATTCGGTCAACAATGCACTGGTGATCGACAAAAAAACGGAGCACATTCTAGCAGCGCTGCCCTTTGTCAAGGTTGGTGATCTCTCCGAGAAAAACTTTGCTAGAAACAGTGTTGAAGCCAACCAAAGTCTCAGAGGACTCAAAGAAAAAGGCTTTAAGACTCAGCGTGGGGATGGCAAGATCACCGGGACACTAGGGCACGATCGCTTGATTGGCGGCGGCGGCGATGACTTCCTCTATGTGGGCGACGATGGCTTTAAGACGAAGACAGCTAAAGGAACTGGCGGTTCCGAGTTTCCCTTCGTAACTGACAGTCCTGGCAGCTCAGAAATGAATACCGAGTTAAAGAATGGCGTTCTCACCGTCAAGGGTAGCTACAAGGACTTTGATGGGTTCCCACTGTTTAGCCAGGGCGAAAAAGAGATTGACCCCAATGCTAAGATTCTCAATGGGGCTGACCCAGTGGCGCTGATCAATGGCTTCTTGAAAGTTCCTAAAGATGTAGAAGGTAATCCGATTTCGGGTACTCACCTGCACTTTAGTCCCGCCGGAGATTCTCGCGGTGACTTTGCCGATGCAACCGTTGTTCGCTATCTGACAAACACGCCGACCGATGCTAAGTCTGGGACGATTTCGGGCAAGTTTAACTTGACTCCTGTCGAGCAAGCTGCTTTCTTGGCGGGTGATATCTACTCCAACATTCACTCTAATGTGGATGGCGATGGCGATGGTAAGGCAGGCTTCCCAACTGGAGAAAATCGCCTCAACTTCAACAAAGACGTAATTCAGTTTGCGTAATGTCCATTCTCTGAACTAGCAAGATAGATGCGGCGGAGACATTAGACCCAAGACATTAAACATTAGACCGAAGGCATTGTCTAGAGTCCAAAGTTCTAAAGTCAAAAATCTAAAGTCCAAGCCCCACGCCAAATCTATTGTCACACCCAGCGAAATCACTCAACACACTTGATTGACCTGGCAATTCTGATGAGTACAGACATGCTCATTTTCAAAATCTCTTCTATCCGATGTAAAGGACGGTAAAATGGCTCCCCTTTGCGTCTGGTGGAAGTAGAGATTGAGAATGAGGGGGGCGTGGACTGTACGATTCAAGATTGTCAGGTTTATCTTTTGTGAAGTAGAATCGCTCAACAACTAGAAAGAGTCGAAGTAGCGTATTGATTGTCTACCTGCATTGATGAGTCAAGCCAAGTTGTCAATTAATGGCTAAAAACGAATCATTAAGAACGTGCTACTTCAAGATTCTCACAATTGATTTGAGACTGCTCCGCATCTAAAGTTCAAAGTCCAAAGTCCAACACTCACATCCTTATGGAGGTAACCATGATTCAGATTAGAAATGCAATCACATTCACGATCGTTAGTGCTTTACTAGCGACATCAGCGACTGCGGCCAACCCAGAACAAACCATCCAAGCTAACCAGAATTCGACCAAGCGGAGTGCAGCGACACAAAAGAGAAATCGTTCTACTTCGTTCGTCAAGCAAGATCGGGTAGCCGTGAGCGAAGACAGCTATTCCTTTTCGATGACGTTGCCAAAACGTTCTAGCAATCAGTTTACAAAGCTGTCTTTTTCATTCACCAAGCCTGAGCAAGACAATGAAGTTGCGCCCATTTATTTGAATTCAATGGAGACAGCCGCCTTTGTCGGAAACTCTGACGCACCAGGAGCCGCGATCGGGATCGAAAGCACGACGATCGACGAAACCGGAACCGTCTTAGTTGAGTTCAATTCACCAGTGCCCTCCAACACTCCGATCACCGTTGTCTTCAAGCCCCGCAAGCCGCTCTCTGCTGGACTATATCAATACAGCATTGCTGCCTACCCAACCGCACAATCTTATGGCGCTGTCTTTGTCGGTAACGGAATGTTAAACATTGGTCGGTAAGCTAGAATCACAGCAAAAATCCCCGATTACAAAAGACCAATAAGCGATAAGTCGTCAATCAAGCGCTAAGAACAAGCAACTAACAACCCACCGTTTGCACATTCTTACAACTGATTGAGAACTGCTATACATTGGTTAGTCAAGAAAGCCGAAAGACAACCAGAGCAAGTCTTAAACTCCTCACTCCTCACTCCTCACTCCTACCGAATCCCCGATTGCACCTGCCACAATCCCGTGTAAATGCCTTGCTGGTCTAGTAGCGCTTCGTGGGTTCCTTGCTCAACAATGCGCCCTTGATCCATCACATAGATGCAGTGAGCATGACGGATCGTAGATAAACGGTGAGCGATCGCTATCGTCGTTCGATTTTGGGTAATGTATTCTAGCGATCGCTGGATAGCGGCTTCCGTCTCGTTATCGACCGCAGAAGTAGCTTCGTCCAGAATCAAAATAGGAGGATCTTTGAGCAATGCGCGGGCGATCGCTAATCGTTGGCGTTGTCCTCCAGAGAGCTTTTGTCCGCGCTCACCGACTAGCGTGTCGTACCCTTGCGGAAGTTGGGCAATAAATTCGTGTGCTTCTGCTAACTTTGCCGATCGGATGACTTCTTCTCGCGTCACGTCAAAACTCCCGTAGGCAATGTTTTCTGCCACGGTGCCGTGAAACAAAAAGACCTCCTGACTGACCCAGCCAATACAGCGTCGCAGGTCTCTCAGCCGCAGTTCACGAATGTCGATGCCATCGAGTAGAATTTGCCCTTGCTGAACCTCATAAAAGCGCAACAACAATTTGACCAGCGTACTTTTTCCTGAACCAGTTGCCCCGACGATGGCGATCGTTTGCCCAGCGGGAATTTGTAGCGACAGATCTTCTAACGCAGAACTACGCCCCAAATAGGCAAAGGTAATGTTTTCAAGACTGACTTCACCATGCACTTGATGAATGGGTAAGGGACGATCGCCCGTCGAGATTGCGATCGGTGTATCCAACAGATTCATCACGCGATTGATCGAAGCCATTGCTCGTTGATATTGATCCATTGTTTGCCCCAGTCGAGTAAAGGGCCAGAGCAATCGTTGAATAATAAACACCATAAAGCCGTAGGTGCCCACGGACAGCCGACCATTTGCCGCCTCGACTCCACCCCAAAAGAGCGTTGCTGTAAATCCAACGAGAATAATCAACCGAATCAAAGGCACAAAAGCAGCACTCAGCGCAATAGCGCGACGATTACTCCGACGATAGGCTTCACTCTCAATTGCCACTCGATCTCGCTCATAGTCTTCGGCGGTAAAGCTCTTGATGGTGGCCATCCCAGACAGGTTGTTAAGTAGTTAAACAAAATTAATTACATAGTTCTCGCCAAACTCTTTGAGTACTCTCTCTACATACTGAACTAAGCTTTGCCAATTCCGATAAGCACTGAACTCAATCCATTCGTACTTGATAAACCGCCATAGGATCTCAATCAGATTCAATTGCGGGGAGTAGGTTGGTAAGTTAAAAATCTCAATGTTGCGCTGCTTCCACTCCGCTAGCTTGTCCGCGATCGCATCGCTCGTGTGAATCGAAGCTTGGTCTACCACAATCACCGTGCGCTTGTTCACGGTTGGAAAGAAAGCATCCATGCACGCAATCACCCCCTCACTTGTAATGCTCTGAGTCGAGACATCGCGATGCCGTTGATTGGTGCGCGTCATCCACCCCAGAACATTCAATCGTGGACTGCGCCGACTTTCTATCTCTTCGGTTTCGCCAATCATTTGCCACCCATACGGGATACTCGGAATTAAGCAAAATCCAACTTCATCCAAGTAGTACAAGTCCAATTCGCCTTGATCTTCCAACTGCTTTAAGACTTCCAATTCCGCTTGTTTGTGCTCGTACTCCACAGCATTGGTTGTCCTCCTACCCCTCGTCGGAAGCGATGCCAACTCATCCGCATTGCCTTCAGGACGCGCTTAGTCGTCTGCGTACTGGTTTTAATCCCCCATTCTTCATGGATTTTCTGCACCACTTGTTTAAAACAATACTTCGGACAAATTTTGAGCAGATTTTCAGGTTCAAACCCTGATTCGCTCGTGGGACAGGATCTTATTTTCAAAGTCAGGAATAGAGCCAACTTTGAAAAATAGCTCAATGCTGGAACTGTACTTCCTGAAAGCCTTTTGGAGTCGTTCAAAAAACTGTCCGGACTATTGTTAAAATAAAGTTAATTCCTCCGTCAGTTTTAGTATGATGACTCCTAAAGATGACTCCTAAAGAAGAACTGATTCAAGCCATTGATAAATCTCCTGACCAAGTTGTACGAACTCTCTTAGAGATTCTGAGAGTTTTGCAGCGTCAATCCACACCGGCAACTCATCAATCTAGGCAAGTGGCAAGCTCAAACCATGAAACGATTTCACCTAGATTGCATCGCAAGCAAGGAGTTCTTGTGATTGAAACGGGGCAATTAGAAGGGCTTGATTTAGAAGGGTTTGATTTAGATGCGTTGATTGGAGAAATGAGAGAGGAACGGATTCAAAATCAGATTGAGCAGGTTGATTTGTGAACGTTTTGTATGATACTTCTGTGCTAATTGCAGCACTGTTGATTGAACATGAAAACATGATCTTGCTCTGTCTCGACTTGAGATGGCGTGTCAAGGTGTGGCGAAGGGATATATTCCGACGCATAGCCTAGCAGAGCTTTGCTCTGTTATGACTCGTTTAGGGATATGCAATTAAATAAAGTACCAGTTACGTTGGGCAGATTGTAATGTC
>NZ_JBJPHT010000035.1:0-67925 GCF_052939475.1 Phormidesmis sp. 146-20 | reverse complement strand
TGCTGATTCAAAGTCCCCCAGAATGGGGGATTTAGGGGGCGAATCCCTCAGCAACAAAGCGAAAAAGTTCATCGAACTCCCAAGAAAACGCAGGTTTCTTTCGGCCTTCCTGGAGGTGCGCCTTCGTTGAAGACTGACGTTAAATAACTGACAACATTCAAGCTTTGAGGTGAAACAATGCACAAACCGCATCCATCCTTACAAACCGACCCATAAGAAAGACTAATGGTATTTTTACCTATTTACAGGCATCGATCACTAAACTTTACTGGCTTCAGACCTCAAATTGTCTTAAGATTGTCCTAACAATTCAGTTGTTCAAACCTAACTCGCTGACCACAACCACCCAGGAGGACTATCTATGGCGCTTGTACCTTTGCGGCTGCTGCTCGATCACGCGGCTGAACACGGCTACGGCATTCCCGCATTCAACGTCAACAACATGGAGCAGATCCAGTCGATCATGAAGGCTGCCCATGAAACCGATAGCCCCGTGATTTTGCAAGCTTCTCGCGGCGCACGTAACTACGCTGGCGAAAACTTTCTGCGTCACCTGATCTTGGCGGCGATCGAGACCTACCCTCACCTGCCGATCGTCATGCACCAGGATCACGGCAACGCCCCTTCGACCTGCTACTCTGCCATGAAAAACGGCTTTAGCAGCGTCATGATGGATGGCTCCCTCGAAGCCGATGCCAAAACCCCCGCAAGCTATGACTACAACGTCAGCACCACCCGCGAAGTCGTGCAAGTGGCTCACGCGATCGGCGCATCGGTCGAAGGTGAACTCGGCTGTCTCGGCTCACTCGAAACCGGAAAAGGCGAAGCAGAAGACGGTCATGGCTTTGAAGGCGAACTAGACCACTCGATGCTGTTGACCGACCCCGACGAAGCGGTTGACTTTGTAGAACAAACTCAGGTGGACGCGCTCGCAGTGGCGATCGGCACCAGCCACGGAGCTTACAAATTTACCCGCAAGCCGACTGGCGAAATTTTGGCCATCAGCCGCATCGAAGAAATTCACCGCCGTCTGCCCAACACTCACCTGGTGATGCACGGGTCTTCCTCGGTTCCCGAAGATTTGCTGGCGTTGATCAACCAGAACGGCGGATCGATTCCTGAAACTTACGGCGTTCCGGTCGAAGAAATTCAAAAGGGCATCAAGAGCGGCGTTCGTAAGATCAACATCGATACCGATTGTCGTTTGGCGATCACGGCTGCCGTGCGTGAAGCTTTGTTCTCCAAGCCTGCTGAATTTGACCCTCGCTTCTTCCTCAAGCCTTCGATCAAGTACATGCAGCAAGTTTGCGCCGATCGCTATCAGCAATTTGGCACCGCTGGCAACGCAAGCAAGATCAAGCAAGTCAGCATGGAAGATTATGCGGCAAAATATGCCAAAGGTGAACTGAGCGCTGTCACCAAAAAAACCGTTGGTGTATAAGGTTTAATCCTTTACTTTGTAAGAGGCTGGGTGGTCAAAGGGCCGCCCAGTTTTTTTAGGGATATACTTATACCAAATCAACCAACAAATGATACTCATAAAAATAGTTAATTAACCGATTTCTATCTCTCAGATTTGAAAAAACCTATCAGGGAAGCCGTTTCAAAGTCCCCCATTTTGGGGGACTTAGGGGGCGAGGATCTGTATCAGTAACTAGTGAATTTGGTATTAGCGGTTCCTTTAGAGACTTACCGAACATTTTTTCAGCTTGAGTTCACACAAATTGCAATACAACAATATCAGGTTCTATTAGTGGTCTATGATCCTGTGATTGAGGTGATTGTGCAATGGATAAAGTAGCCAAATACCGAGGATGTATTCAAGCTCTATTGACACGATATGCAAGTGATGATTTAGATGATCGAGATGTCGAGGTTCAATTGATCTTTGATGTCGATCGCAATCATTAGCAGTGGATGAATGTCGGTTGGCAACAGCTTAATCGAGTCTATCGCTGTGTGATGCACTTTGATATTAAAGATGGCAAAATTTGGCTTCAGCAGAATCTAACTGACCAAAATCCCGCAGAAGAATTGGTTGCAATGGGCGTACCTAGAGAAGATGTCATCTTAGGGATGCAGCCTCCTTACAAACGTCAATATACAGAGTACGGAGTTGCCTAGTTTGGCTTCCCTGATACTTTAAAGAATCCAGAAAGATAGCATCACTAAAGCGATGAAAGTACGATCGTTCCATCCCACCGACGCAAATCAAATCGCACAGTTGTTTCATGAAACGATTCGTGAGGTTAATGTTCGAGATTATTCAATCAGTCAGGTTGAAGCGTGGGCACCAGATGATTTGTATTTTAGAAATTGGGCAGAGGTTTGCTCAAGTCGATTTACTTTTGTCGCTGAGATAGAGAGGACGATCGCCGGATTTGCCGAGCTAGAATTCAACGGTCATATTGATTGCTTTTATTGTCACAAAGACTATCAGCGCTGTGGTGTGGGACGACAATTGTATGAAGCGATCGAGCAAAAAGCGGTTGAATTGAATCTCGATCGCTTACACACCGAAGCCAGCATCACCGCAAAACCATTCTTTGAACGTATGGGCTTCTCGGTAATCAAAGAGCAACAAGTCGCGTGTCGAGGAGAAACCTTCACCAACTACCAAATGGAAAAGAGTTTAGGAATTAGAATTTATTAAACTGCAATTCTCGCAATTGCTTTTCGCTTCGTTTCCATCGGCTTCAGCCCCCTAAATCCCCCAAGTTTGGGGGACTTCGAACCTCAAAACTGCCTTGAACTCCAGAATTTTTTCGATCTCAAAGTCCCCCAGAATGGGGGATTTAGGGGGCGAAGTCGCCAGGCAATGACCAATCTATTTAATCCACGCTCCTTAGTCATTCTCAAGGGCTAACATTTCAGGCTGAACTCGAACGATCGCACTTTTTACTCAATCGTTGCGGTTTAGAACTCAAACGATCGTGCTTTTGACTCGAAAATTCCAGGTTGGAACTCGGACGATCGCACTTTTTACTCAAAGATTGCAGGTCTGAACTCGGACGATCGTGCTTTTGACTCAATCGTTGCGGTTTAGAACTCAAACGATCGCACTTTTTACTCGACCATTGCAGTTTAGAATTCAAACGATCGTGCTTTTGACTCGACCTTTGCGGTTTTGAACTCAAACGATCGTGCTTTTGACTCGACCTTTGCGGTTTTAAACTTGAATCATGCTGTTTTTAGCTTGAAGGAAGATTGGATCTGGTCGATAGCCCGATTCCTGGAGTACGCTGAAGAGACTTTTCTCAGTGCTTTTGGATACCGCGATGACACCTGATCCGTTTTCTTCTGCAATCGCTCTGGAAATTGGCAAAATCGTCATCAAAACTGTCTGGGAAGGTGGCGGCAAACTTGCGGTCTGGATGGGCGGAGGCTTGAATGATGTCAAAAGAAATGCAATCTTTCAGGCTTCTAACCAATATGTTCAGAATTATTCTGCTCGTCACGGCATTCTCAAGGTGTTGGGGATGCGAGAACCTGTGACGCTGGAAAGTGTCTATGCAGCCGTGCGGTTTTTGGATGATCGTGCCCTCCGAGGTTTTGAATCGGTGGAGGCGCTAGAAGAAGCGTACCGACTTGCAGCGAGACGGAGCTTTCAAGGGAAAGATTGCCCCAAGCAAGACGGCTTAACGGTGGTCAATGAAAGGCAATATTTGATGGTGTTGGGTGGGCCGGGCGCAGGAAAATCAACCTTCTTGCGGCGGATGGGTCTAGAAGCGTTGAAGGGAAAGCGAGGCACTTACAAACATAGTTGCATTCCCGTGTTTATTGATCTAAAGGAGTTCAATACGGGCGAAATCAACATTGAGAAAACGATCGCCAAAGAGTTTCGCATTTGTGGATTTCCATCACCAGAAGAATCAACGCAGAAACTTTTGCAGCAGGGCAAGCTTTTGGTCTTGCTGGATGGCTTAGATGAAGTAGCGACGGGGCGAATGAATGAAGCAATTAGCAAAATTCAAAACTTTGTCGATTTGCACAAGCAAAACCGCTACATTGCGTCGTGTCGGGTGGCGGCCTATCGGCATAACTTTCGCCTGTTTACCGATGTGGCGATGGCTGATTTTGATAATGAGCAGATCAAACAATTTATTGACAACTGGTTTCGGCAAGATCCCGATATTGCAAAGGATTGCTGGCAGAAATTAAACAGCGATGAGCATAGTGCTGCCAAAGAATTGACTCAAACACCGTTGTTGTTGACGTTGGTTTGTTTGTTGTATCAACGATCGCGCAAGTTTCCCACTAATCGATCGACGCTTTACGAACGGGCATTGCGGGTGTTGCTCGAAGAATGGGCAGCCGAGAAGGGAATTCCGCAAGACGACCTCTATAAAGGGTTAGACACCAAGCGCAAAGAGATGATGCTGGCAGAAATTGCCCACGATGCCTTTCAGCAAAATCGACTGTTTTCAACTCGGCGCGAGATTGCCGACCAAATTGAGCAATTACTCAAAGAAATGTTACCCGATGAGAAGGGAATTGATGGATCGGCGGTGTTGCGAAGTATTGAAGTGCAGCATGGCGTATTGGTAGAACGGGCAGACGGCATTTACTCGTTTTCGCATTTGACCTTGCAAGAATATTTGACCGCACAGCACATCGATGACCAGCGACAGATTGAGAAATTGGTGACAGAACACCTGACTGAAAGCCGTTGGAAAGAAGTTTTTATCTTAGTTGCAGGGCTGATGCGCGGCGGAGCTGATGAACTGCTGTTGCTGATGGAGAAAGAAGCTCAGACTTACCTCAATACCACAAAATTAAAAGCGTTGATAACGTGGTCAGATCAGTCAACGGCAGGATCAGCAGAGAACTCTAAGCCTTCGGCTAAACGGGTGGCAGCGCTCTTTCTTGCCCTGAACCTCGCTCCCGATCACGCCTCTGACCGCGACCGCAGCCTCGCTTTCGCCCGCACTCTCGTTCGCACTCTCAACATTGTTCGTGCCCTCGACAACCGTGAACTTGATCTCGCCTTCGACCTCGAACCCGACCTTAACCTCGACCTTGCCCTCGACTTTGAAAAAACAAAAATTTTTAACTCTGTAAACTTTGTTGTGTTAGTTGCCCGACTAAAAACGCTGAAAACTCAGACTCCCAAGGACAATCAACCTGTCGAAGTCCGCCGCGCCTTTCATAATAAAGTTCTGCAAACCTGGTACAACGCCCTCAATCTAAATTCAGAATTAGTCGATTTACCTGAAGCAGAAAATGACGCTTTAGAGAATTATGTATATGCAAACTGGTTGATGGTGCAGTGCAGACAAGCTGCCGTGCGAGTGTCGCCCAAAACCTGGGCAGAGATTGAATCGCGCATGGTGACCGTGAGAGATTAGAGTTTGGGACGTGAAGTGTAGGAGAAAGATTGCTTTGTGAAGCTACCGAATCGCGAATCTGCTTTAATTGAGCCAGAAAAACTGGTCGAATATTTACTCAATATTGATCATCATCGAGGTGGGACAAAGGCAAAGTTGCTACTGCGGTTTGGCTATAGCCCAGTCAACTGGCAGCAGCTAGAAGCAGACATCCGCCGATATCATTTAGAGATGAATGTGAATTTGATTCGAGAAACTCCTTACGGAACCCGTTATGAAATCAGCGCTAATCTACAAACGCCAACCAACGAATCACTGACCGTTAAGACCGTTTGGCAAATTGACCAGGGGCAAGATTTCCCACGGTTAATTACACTGGTTCCAGATTAAAACTGAGAGGACATTATGGACTTTCCACTTTACACCGACGTTGTTCTTCTGCATGACATCCCAGACGAAAACCTTCGGGCTGGGGATATTGGTGCAGTCGTAGATCGCCACCAAATCCCAGGACTTGAAACAGGTTATAGCGTTGAGTTTTTCGATATGCTCGGCAACACGGTCGCGATCGTAACTCTCTCAGCAAAGATGCTTCGCAAACCCACCCAGACTGACCGACCGACTGTTCGCTCAGAAGCGATGTCAGCTTAATCACTCTTCATCGATCGCTTCATCTCGATCGTCATCGATCGTCCCACCCAAAATACTTTTGACCAACTCATCAACGGTAATACTGCGCTTTCGGGCGATGTATTCCAACATACTCTCAACTTCGGCCTTCTGTTCTGCAACACCGACGCTAATGAGAGCGGCCGCCTGACTCGCCCTACTGCGACTATATAGCCATGCCAAAATGGTCAGCCAGTCATCATCATGTTCACCCAATGGCGGCAATGTAATTCTCTTCGTCATATTTGACTACACGGCTCCTGACTGATGACCTAATGTGCGCTCATCTGTGTGCTTGTGATTTCGATTGACACAGATCTGCACGGTGATGTAATATTCAAACAAGCGAAAAGCCAGCGCGTCCCGTGGAAAGTTCAGCACTGGCTATAGCTCCAAACTCAATGGAGACAATATCATTATGCCCTATCGAGACTTCTTGAATCGATGGTTAGTCGTGCGTTTATTGCCCGACATGCGCCACATCGTCGTCGCCACTTGCCGAAACTCATCTGACGCAGAAGGCTACCTAAAAGTTTTGCGGCGACTGCTACCCGGAGAACAATTCATCATCGTATTCGACAGCGACCCAGACTCCCCAGATCCCAAACTGTAGAATCACCGCAGAATCACCGCAACACTAAACTGAACCGGATCTCGATCGACCCACCCTTTTCATCCCTCATCCCTCATCCCTCATCCCTCATCCCTCATCATCGCCCCAACCATTCAGTCACAAGCTCCGGCTGATTTTTAGGTGCAAAGACCCGAACCGCATGATAGTTAACCTTCTCTCGCAGACGATAGACCTGCTTAATTGGGATATTCAAATCCTGCGCGATCGCCTCCTGAGTCTTGCCCTGCAAATAGAGTTTTAGCCACTCCGCCGCCAGAGGATCGACCCGCTCCGAGAGATAAGTTTCAAACTTCTGAGTCACCGACTGTCTGAGTTCTTGCTGTTCGGCTTGCGCTTGCGCGTCTTGATACTCAGAAACCGCCTGCCCATCCAGCAAACTCACCGACCCTTCAGACTCATCGGGCGCAATCTCTTCAGACACCAGACGAATAAAGTCCGCCGCCGGAACCTGAGTCATCCCGCCTCGCTGCGATCGCCGCAGATAATTCACAAATCGGTAAACCAAAAGTGGCTGATTGCGAATCGGACGCAGACAATACTCCTCAGTCGTCGCCAAAACCAGCGCATTCCGCAAACGGGGATCGCTCGTGCATTTTGCGATCCAGTTAATCTGCTGCTGCATATATTTGTCGTTTTGCAGCAATTCTTGAATCACCTCTTGCAGCACATCCACCACGCTACGCTGACGATCGCGAGACAGCGCAATCCACGTCCGAATCTTGTTGCGAATCAAAAACAGACTGCTCAACCGTTGAATCAGCCCCTTGTAAGCGCGTTCGGGCCCAGCTTCGAGATATCGCTGCTGCAAAATTCGATAGCGGTAATCCATTGCTTGTTTGGCAACCTCAAGCTGCGTAGGAAGCAGATTCTCAAATCGAGCCTGATCTTCACCCAAAAGCCACTGAATGATCGCTTCGTGAGTAGGGCGACCGTGCTTAGAAAGGTCACTTTGCAAGTGGAGTCGCCATCTGTCAGCCAGTTCTTCTGCAATTACCATGAGACTGCCGTCCTCAATGCCCTGTTATAGAGAGTTTGCCTTATGTGCCAGGTCGAAATCACTTACCCATTCGGGTAACACTGGGGAGATGGATTCGATCGCTGACTGCCAAGTTTCTTAAAAGCACCTAACGTTAAAGTCTGATTACCAAAGCTTTAAGCATTGAAACTCAAAGTATAAAACGTTCTTCAGAGTTTGTTCTCAACTTAATAAAATTGATAAAACGCTGACTTTTGCCCGCGCCACAATCCAGAACATTCAAGACTGCTCGTGACTGCCTTCAAGGGATGCAGATAAAGACGCTGCGATGCGCTGTAAGGTTTCTGTGAGGCGATTGAGGCGATCGAGCGTGTCATCCTGATTAACCGACAAAGTTTGCACGGCATCGCTCAAAGCAAAAAGCTGATAGCCCTGCTGCTCAACTTGATTAGACAGGTCATCTACCCGCTCGGCCAGGCTTTCGATCGTTTCGGTGGTCATTAACACGGTTTCTCCTAGCTGCTGCACGATAAATTCCATGCGATTGGGCTGACTCTCCACACCTTGACCCCTTTTCTGCGTTCAACACGGTTCATAGTCTAAGGCAAACTGGAGCCTACAAAAATTATTCGGGCGATCTTCCCTGAAATATGCACATGCCATTGGAAGAGTAGTCTATTCGGAATGAATTCTCCAAATGGTGGAGTTACTTTCATCCTTTTGACGCTTGACACGGGGAACCTAAACCCGATCGCTTTCTTTTTGCCACGAGAGAGGCTAAATTCTGTTTTCTTCGATTCGGAAAAGTCCTCCGCAGAAAATGAGTGATCTTTCAGCATATTCACGGAAATACCACTACTCTTCATCAAATCTTTACAAAAACAAGGAATCGTGAAGCCCGCAACAAGATTTGAGCAAGTGTGTCGAGTAAGACTGTTAGCAGATAGGGGTTTCAGCGTATAGTCGTACGTATATCTACGGAACTATTCTCAGTGTTTTCGCGGTTCCAGTAATCGGTTCGGAATCATGACACAAACTGCATTCTACTCAACGGGCGCTAATTCAATTCGGTCAGGGGACACGTTTCAGATTCCTCATCAATCGAGCTACTCACTGGTCAAGCGGGCGATCGACCTGGTGGGCAGTCTTGTTGGGTTGACGATTTTGGCAGTTGTGTTTGTCCCGATCGCGCTGGCAATTCGCTTTGATAGCTCCGGGCCAATCTTCTATAGTCAAGAACGCCACGGGCTGATGGGCAAGCCTTTTCAGATCTACAAGTTTCGATCGATGGTAGACGATGCTGAGTCACTCAAGTCTCAAGTCGAGAATGAGGCAGATGGGCTAATCTTCAAAAACCAGTCTGATCCACGGGTGACCAGAGTTGGGCGCTTTTTGCGACGCACCAGCCTCGATGAAATTCCTCAATTTTGGAACGTCCTGCTCGGCGAAATGAGCTTAGTCGGGACTCGTCCACCCACCTCAGACGAAGTATCTCGCTACAGCGACCATCATTGGCAACGGCTCAACGTCAAGCCCGGACTGACAGGCGAGTGGCAGGTAAATGGTCGATCGACCGTCAAAGACTTTGAGCAAATCGTTGCCCTTGATCTGCGCTATCAGGCACTTTGGACACCGATGTACGACCTCGTTCTCATCTTCAAAACCATCTATGTGATCTTTGCCAGAGTGGGAGCCTTCTAAATTGTGTGAGTTCGATGAAGTTTTTTGCTTCGGTATTCACGGCTTCTACCCCCCAATCTGCCAATTCTAGCGGCTTCCAGACAAGATTTTTGGTGAAAAGTCTCTCACGGGTGGGTTAGAGATTCTTCCTAGATTGATGGTCAAAGCAACGAACTTTATCGAATTTATGTTCCCTAGAATTGGGGGAATTGAGGGGATTTTGCAAGATGGGTAACTTGTTTGGCAGAAATCTCCTTAACGCGATCGAGAAGGAGAATTGCAACACCAGCCGTTCTCCCTCCCAATTGATGATTCTCTAGGCGTGCCGCTTTTGGTGCCATTGCCAGGCGTGGGTGAGAATTTTGTGCAAGTCAGCATATTCAGGCGACCATCCCAACACGGTGCGGGCTTTTTCACCACTGCCAACCAGAGCGGGCGGATCACCAGGGCGACGATCGTGTTCCACAGCCACAATGTCTTTACCCGTGACCTGACGCGCCGTTTCGATCACTTCTTTGACCGAAAAACCGCTGCCATTGCCCAAATTAAACACATCGCTCTGACCACCTTTGAGCAGATATTCCAACCCCAAAACGTGGGCCTGGGCGAGATCATTGACGTGAATATAGTCGCGAATGCAAGTTCCATCGGGCGTGGGGTAGTCAGTGCCAAAGATCGCGATCGACTCCAGCTTACCCAGAGCCGCCATCAGCACCAGCGGGATCAAGTGAGTTTCGGGCTGGTGGTCTTCTCCCAATCGTCCTTGAGGATCAGCCCCCGCCGCATTAAAGTAGCGAAAGCTAACGGATTTGAAATCGTAGGCTTGATCAAAATCTTTGAGGATGCGCTCTACCATCAACTTGGTTGCGCCGTAGGGATTGATCGGATCTTGAGGGTGATCTTCTGGAATCGGGACGATCGTCGGCACCCCATAGGTCGCACAGGTCGAAGAAAAGACAAACTGCTTAATGGAGGCGGCGACCATCGCTTCTAAGAGGGTCAGCGTCCCAGTGACGTTGTTGCGGTAATACTTGCCGGGAGTCGTAACAGACTCACCCACATAGGCGTAGGCCGCAAAGTGCATCACAGCCCCGATCGCATGATCTACAAAGACCTGATCCAGCAGGGCCCGATCGTTCGTATCCCCAACCACTAGCTCGGTCTGGAGAACCTTTTCGACAATATCGCGATGACCATACACCAGGTTGTCTAACACAACAACGGGATAGCCTGCCTGCTGGAGCGCTAACACGGCATGAGACCCAATGTACCCGGCTCCCCCGGTGACTAAGATGGTTGGCTTTTCTGACGGCACACTCATTCCTCTCAACTTGGACTATTGGGCAACTAACGATCGATTCAGATGATCGTCGCAACACTCAGGACAAAAGAGTGATTAAATTTCCCTTCGACAGCCAGCATCTAGCGCGGGGAAATGTCTGCGAGGCGGGCGATCGTCCTGACTTTTATTCTAGTTATCCCATCGCTTTACTTGCCAAACAGTTCTTTGGAGAGCAGAAAGAAAATTACGACAAATACAACCCCTGCCAAAATTAGTTCCATTGGTTTTACCTCCTAAACACCATCCCTTGAGACTGTTGATCGGCTCGGCGATCGAGTTAAATCATCTTGCATTTTCGCCGACGACGATCGTGTGACTCGCTGATTTTGCAAGGAACTTTACTTTTTGAATTGACTTTGAAGAAATTCAGGCGCGATCGCACAAAAATTGAGTGACAAACTGAAAAACTTCTGTACAATCCTAGTCTTGATGGGGTTAGATTTCCAGCGATTTTCCCGCGAATTTTTGATCCTTTTCTAAAAGATTAGCCGTCACATAGATTTTCCCAAATCGAACGTCCGAATCCAGGCTCAAAGGTTTATCTAAAGTCTCCCGTTCAATTCGCTTTTGTAATGGTTTAATGAGTGAGTCCAAAAGCCAGGTGACGGTCATCACCCCAGGACACTAAGGAATTACAGCATGGTTTTATTGGTAACAGATGTATTTGTCCTCTTAACCCAGGTTCTGCTCTGGGTCGTCGTCGGGCTGTTTGCTTGGTACGTTTTGCTGAGGGCACTACCCAGGGTGTTTTTAGGTGGGTTAGTTCTTTTGCTGCTGCTGGGTGTCGCGGCACTTACCTTTTATCGAGGATCGCCCGAACAGGGACTATTGGGAGACATTTGGCGAATTATCGCCGTCCCCTTTAGCCCGATCGGACTCATTCTAATTCTTCTACTGATTGCTTTTTCGCAGGTCTTTCGCGGCAAGGGGTTGACCAAAACGGGGATCAACCTGGTACGAATTGCCGTTCCGCTGCTGCTGATTTTGAGCATTCCAGCGGTGTCTTACTTTCTGGCCCAGCGAGCCGAATCGGAGGCCCTTGAGATCACTCGTCCCGCTCCGACGGAGGCTCTGGGGGGCGGCAGACGGGTAATTGTGGTCTTGGCTCAAGATACGACTCGCCTTCAGCTTCGTCCGCGTACCCAGCCGATTCCCGATCAAGCCCTTCCTCGAACCACCCAGGCCCCTTTGATTCCACCGCCTGAGCCACTCAATGAAAGCACGTTTGGAATTTTGGCGAGTCAGCCGATTCAGTTGACCGAGCGAGGAAACCGTCTGACTTATGCAGGTCAGCTTTACGCCGAAGAACGGGCCCGCGGCACGGCTCCTCTAATCGTGGTCACGGCTGGAGAAACGGCCCGCGAACGCAAAGAGGGTGACACGCGAGAAAACACGTCTGAAGCGAGAGCAGCCAGCACCTATCTGCAAAATCGATTTGGCATTCCTGAAGGCGACATCATTGAGGAGAGCCAGAGTCCGACGGTACATGACAGCGCTGAGAATGTTCGAGAGTTGCTGCGATCGCGAAACATTAGTTTTGGCAATCAACTGATCGTGGTGACTTCGGCGATCGAGATGACCCGCTCTGCGCTGACGTTTTCTAGAGAGTTTGCCAACGCTGGGACAAATGGTGCAGATGTCACGATCATTCCTCGTCCGACTGATTTTTATACGCTCCCACCGCGAGATGCTCTTCGCCAGCGTCTTCGAGGTCGAGATCTGATTGAGCGAGGGTTCCGTCTCAGCGATCTGTTACCCAGCACCGACGCTTTTGCCCTCAGTTCTAGAGTCGTTGGCGAGTACGTCAACTCAATTTATTACTTCTTGCGCGGCTGGATTAGGCCTGTGAGAACGCTTTAGAAGGGGAGGAGGGAGGAGGGAAGAGGGAAGAGGGAAGAGGGAGGAGGGAGGAGGGAGAACTTTATTCTGCTTCGTGAGAGATGAAATGGGCCAGTCTGCAAATCCTTCTGCGATTTTCCGATCGTTTCTTGTTCCTCAATAGCAGTCAAACAAGAAATCAGGAAGGCAAATGCTCCGGAGTGAGCAAGAACAATTCTTTCCTCCCTCCTCCCTCCTCCCTCTTCCCTCTTCCTCATCCCTCCTCTGCCGGATAGCGCTACGATGAGAAGTCGATCGCTCATTAAATCATCATGGCAAAGTCGCAGCTTAAGAAACTAGGGGTCTATTTGCGTCCTCATTGGCGAGATACGACGCTGGGCATTGTGGCACTGCTGGTGGTGAATGGGATTGGGGTGTACATTCCTTTGCTGATTCGAGATGGGATCGATGAGTTAGGGGTGACCTTTAGCTTCGATCAAGTTCTCCTCTATGGGGCGCTGGTGTTGGGGCTGGCCTCGGTGATGTGGGTCGTGCGGATGACTTCGCGGGTGCTGCTATTTGGGGTGGGGCGACAGGTTGAATTTGACCTCAAACAAAGGATTTTTAATCACTTACTGCATTTAGAACCTGCCTATTTTGGGGTGAATACGATCGGGGATCTGATCAATCGGGCGACCAGCGATGTGGATAACATTCGGCGGCTGCTGGGATTTGCGGTCTTGAGTTTGGCGAATACATTTTTTGCGTATAGTTTGACGCTGCCTGCGATGATGCGGATTAATCCCAGATTGAGTTTGCTGGCGATTTCGGTGTATCCGTTTATGTTGATTTTGGTGAATTTGTTTAGCAATAAGCTGCGAAATCAACAGCTAGCAGTGCAAGAAGAACTCTCGACCATGAGCGAGATGATCCAGGAAGATATGAGCGGCATGGCGCTGATCAAAATCTATGCTCAAGAAGAAAACGAGCGGGGTGCCTTTCGTCAACTCAATCGACAGTTGTTGGATGCAAACCTGGAATTGGCTTTGACCAGAAATATTCTGTTTCCGATTTTGCAAGTGTTAGCCGGGGGAAGTGGGCTGATTCTCCTGTGGTTTGGGGGCAGCGCGATCGAGCAGGGCGTGATTTCGGTCGGAGATTTCATTGCACTGTTGCTCTATGTCGAGCGGTTGGCATTTCCGACAGCGCTGCTCGGCTTCACGATTACGGCGTATCAGCGCGGAGAAGTGAGTATCGATCGTATTGAGTCCATTCTCACGGTGGAATCCAAGATTAAAGACAAGCCGGATGCGATTTCATTACCCTTGTCCCAAGTTAAAGGCCGATTGACGGCTCACGATCTCACGTTTGTCTATCCCACTGCTTTACCCGAAAAGGCTGTTCCAGCCCTGGATCACGTCAATTTTGAGATTGAGCCTGGCGAAACGGTGGCGATCGTCGGTGCGATCGGCTCTGGTAAATCTACGTTAGCGAATGCGTTGCCGCGTCTGTTGGAGATTTCACCGGGTCAGCTTTTGATCGATGGGTATGATATTACAACGCTGAGAATTGAGGATTTGCGAAGCGCGATCGCTTATGTGCCTCAAGAGAGCTTTTTGTTTAGCACGTCGATCAAGAACAATATTCGATATGGCAGTCCGTTTGCCGAACAGTCGGCGGTGGAGTTGGCAGCGATCCAGGCTCAGATCCATGATGAGATTCTCAACTTTCCGCAGCAGTACGAGACGATCGTCGGTGAGCGGGGCATTACTCTTTCAGGCGGACAGCGGCAACGAACGGCTCTGGCGCGGGCCCTACTCGTCGATAGTCCGATTTTGATTTTGGATGATGCGCTGTCGAGTGTAGACAACCAAACGGCGACTAAAATTCTTAGAAATCTTTCAGAAGGAACGGCCCGCAAAACCGTCGTATTTATTTCTCACCAACTGTCTGCGGCAGCAATGACCGATCGCATTTTTGTCATGGATCAGGGGCGAATTGTGCAATCTGGAACCCACGCTGCCCTGATTGAAATAGACGGACTGTATCGATCGCTCTGGAACCAAAACAAACTCGAAGAAGCGCTGAAGTAAAGAGGTGAATTCGACCAAGTTTGTTCGCCGCGTTGTTGACGGCTTCTGCCCCCCAACCCCCCAATTTTGGGAGACTTTCAGACAAGATTTTGGGTTCAAAGTCCCTCACTCGTGGGGGATTTAGGGGCTGCCTGGATTTGTGACTGGAGCGAGGAGATTCATTGAGTTCGTGTTGAATTAGCGGAGCGATCGAATCGTATCCATCACGACTTGAGCCACGCGATCGATTTCCTCAAGGGTATTAAATCGACCGATCCCAAACCGAATTGACGCATAGGCTAACTGATTCGACAATCCCAGCGCCGTCAGAACGTGAGAGGGTTCGATTTTTGCCGAGGTGCAGGCTGACCCCGAAGACACCGCGACGACTGGCTGCAATCCTAATAACAATGCTTGCCCGTCTACGCCTTCGACACTGAGGTTGAGGTTTCCGGCGAGGCGTTGGGTGGGGTGTCCGTTGAGATGAATGCCGTCTAGCTGACTGAGGGTTTGCCAGAGGCGATCGCGCAGTCCTAAAATGCGTTCTGACTCGGCTGGCATCGTTGCAATAGCTAACTCGACTGCTTTGGCAAATCCGACGATTTGAGGGGGATACAGGGTGCCCGATCGCAGACCTCTTTCTTGTCCGCCGCCGTGCATTTGAGCCGCAAGCTGGACTCGTGGATTTCGTCGTCGCACATAGAGCGCACCGATGCCTTTGGGCGCATAAACTTTGTGCCCCGTTAGCGACATCAGATCAATCTTCATCGTCTCGACATTAAGGGGAATTTTGCCGATCGCTTGCGCTGCGTCTGTGTGGAATAGAACCTGATGTTGACGACAAATCGCGCCAATTTTTTCTAAAGGTTGTAGTACCCCAATCTCATTATTAGCAGCCATGATCGAGACGAGAATGGTGTCCGATCGAAGCGACTTTTCTAACCGATCTAAATCTAATAGTCCATCTGATTGGACGGGTAAAACTGTGACTTCAAAGCCTAAAGATCCTAGATAATGACAGGGATCAAGCACTGCATGATGTTCAGTTTCCGCTGTGATAATGTGTCGCCCCTGACCAAAATAGGCTTCTGCAATACCTTTGATGGCTAAATTATTCGCCTCGGTTGCGCCACTGGTAAAAATGATTTCTTCGGGTGTTGCATGGATCGAATTGGCTATCTGAATGCGCGATCGTTTCACACTTTCTTCGGCTTCCCATCCATACGCATGACCCACACTTGCCGGGTTACCAAACTGCTCGGTAAAGTAAGGCAACATCGCAGATAAAACGCTTGGATCGACGGGCGTAGTCGCGTGACAATCGAGATAAATGGGGCGTTGCATCGATCTTATGGATTGAGCCATTCTAGTTTCTAGGGTGCGACGCTTCTGGTGTCATCAGGTATCAATTATCAAACCTATTTTTTAGGCAGTCGTCGCGCCGTGTAAAACTCCTTAATTGGACGAAAATTGGACGAGTCACTAGGTACGACATCGTACTGAACTCGACTCACAGGAACTTTATTATGAGAACAAGGTTAATTTGAACCGCGATAGTGACGACTAGTTTCTTGTGACTATTACAGGTTTCAGCATAAAAACATCTACCGATCGTTACAACTGATTGTATTCTAAACAACCCTCTCAAAAAATGCTTCGCTGGATTATTCACCTAATGTTACAAGGATTATTAGGAGTGACGTACTATTCTTTGGCGCTTGATGGTTTGAGAATTCTGGTGGTTGACCATGATGAAGATTCTAGAGACTTGTTAATAACGTTGTTTTTAGGATATGGCATCACAACTTTGACAGCAGACTCCGCCAAAAAAGCCCTGGAAATTGTCGAAAGAGACAAGCCTGACTTGCTAATTAGTGAATTGTTGTTGCCCTACGAGGATGGGTATTCGTTGGTGGCAACCTTGAAAGCTAGAGTGCCAGAGATGCCGACGATCGCTTTGACGGTTTGTGCCAGCGATCAAGATCGAGATCAGGCACTTGCTGCGGGCTTTTATGATTATTTGATCAAGCCATTTGATTTTGAAAAGTTACTGAGTACGATCGCTTTTCTGATGCCTCAGTTTGCATATGTCTTAGATGTATCTTAGGCAATGGGCAACTTTCTGATCAACGTCTTCCTTCAAAAGGGGGCTAAGAAAAAGTTGCACATTGCCTTATTTTCTTAAAGAGCATTGAAGAAAGAACCTTGAAGAATTGAGACGGTATTCAGATGATATAGAACGATGACTGCAACTCTGCCCATAGTCGCCAATTGTGTAGTTGTTTTGTTCATATTAAGTTTCTCTGACGATCGGCGTGGGTCAGTTAATTTTTTCTACTCTTGCGGTAATGTTTAGTAATCAATAGAATCAGTTCGTTTTGGATGCAAAGCAACTCAGAACCTACTTTTGATGGCTGTTTTATCCAGGCAACAATTTGGTAGTTTGAAGAACATTGCGCCAGAGCATTGCCTCCTGAATTCGTTCTCAAAAACTGCCCCAAAAAATGTTCTGAAAAGGCTTTTATGACTCCTCAAAATCAAATATTAGCCGCTCTGTCACCTCAGATTTATGAAGAGCTTGCACCCTTTCTTCGGCAAGTTTGGCTAGAGCAAGGAAAGCGACTTCATGACCCAGGAGAACCGATCGAGGCGGTTTACTTTCCGATCGATTGTGCTTGCTCAATTACACTCACCATGAGCGATGGCATTACGACCGTAGAAACGGCGATCATGGGCTATCGAGATATGTTGGGAGTCAATGTGCTGATGGCAAAACAAGTCACGACTAGAACGACTTATCTAGTGCAAATTTCAGGTAATGCCTTCAAGCTGGATGCTCAGACACTACGGCAACTATGTGAGCGATATCCAGAACTGCGCGATCAATTGCTCAACTACACACAGGCTTTTATTGCTCAACTCTCTCAAAATGTGGCTTGCAATCGCGCTCATACGTTAGATCAACGGTTTGCCCGTTGGCTACTCGAAGCCCAGGATCGGGTTAAATCCAATGAGTTTCGACTAACGCAAGACTTTATTGCAGAAATGCTGGGAGTCCGTCGGGCAGGGGTGACGGTAGCTGCCAACAAATATCAAGATCTGGGTCTAATTTCTTATCGACGCGGTGTGATCGAAATTCGAGATCAACAACGACTCGAAGCAATGTCTTGTGAATGTTTTAAAGCAATTAAAGCTGAATACGATCGCTTACTCGGTGCAGGGTGATGAGAAGTTCGACCATCGATTAACTCTGCTGTATGCAGCCCAGAATATCTATACCATACCTAGCTAAATGGGTGGTTTCAAAAAGATTGACTCAAGTAATAATGGGGTTCATTGGTGTGAGGTTGAAAAACGCGCGTTGCTGGAGGGATGAATCTGTGGGAAGTGTCCATCTTTTCGCCCCCTAAATCCCCCAAAAATAGGGGACTTTGAACATTAGGTTTCCCGCCGCTTTGGGGCAATTCATCCCCTGATTCAGCAACGCCGAAAAACGCAACGAATCACTCAACTAAGCGGAAGTCGAACGTTATGATGAATCACCTACTCAGAGTCAAAACTTTAATGGTTGCGATTGCGCTGTCACTCAGCATGTTCTTGGCAATTCCCAGTCTGGCTCAGGCAGCGACGACGGTCACGCTCGATGGTACAAAAGATGTGGTGAATGTGATGACCGTTTATCCCACCACTTCAAAAACTCAAGACCAGGTTTTCTCGCAGGTTTCTAAAGAAGAGAAAGCATCATTTTCAAAGGTTCCTGGCTTTCAAGACTCCTCTATCCTCAAAGCGCAAGATGGTTCTCAAGTGATTGCTTTATCTCAGTGGAAAGGCAAGGATTTGTCGAGCTTTCAGTCTTATGCATCCGAACATGTTCTCAACATTGCAGCAGGCGGAAAACCTCAAACCTTTGCTTGCCAAGTGCAACATACCGAAACGCGATCTGCTTCCTCGCCCAACTTTAATCAGGGGGATGTGATTATGTTCAGTCAATTCAAGATGAAGCCGAGTCAGAGTCAATCTGATTTAGCGATGATTATCAGTCAAGAAATGCCTGGTGTGTTAGAAATGACACCCGGATTGCAGTGGGCCGCCATGTGTCCTAGCACTGACAAATCGACGATCGCGCTGCTTGCTCAATGGAAGAGTCGCGACGATTTTGAGTCTCTCGGTCAGCAACCGGGCTTTGACAAAGAAACCAACTACTGGCAAACCTACGCCAACAATGAACATGGGCTATATGACGTAGCGCAGATCGTTCGCTAAAGTAGACGCTCAAGTAGCATGCGATCGACTGGTTGCCAAAACAGGTCGATCGCTAAATAATTGAATGATCTGGAGTCGGAAAGCTCTTTTTAGGAATATCCTCAAACGCTTCGTCTGCAAAGCTCGAAAATGCCCATTCAATGTGAGCACAAAGTCCATCCAAATCAGGAAACAGACTTGCTGAATTCACATCCAAACGATCTAACTGAAAGCGAATATTTGCAAATTCATCAAATGGAATGATGAGTTTTGTGAGACGAGGTTTGTATGTGGGATCGTCTTCTAATGAGATAAACTTCTCTTGTTCCATATCAAAATAATGGGCAGTAAACCAGCCTGCTTGCGCTCGAATCCGAGAAGCAACCTTCTTGCCTCTGAGCAAATAACTCCGATCAATGCAAGTCGGGTCTGCCTGCTTTGAGGGAATCGCATAATCGTCGCTCTCTGGATGAAATAACCAGATGACACCAGATTCAGTCTCAACGGGGGGCTTGCAGACGCAAAACCAGAGAGACGCTAGAGGATTAACGCTCCAGTCCAACAATCTTGTGGCGAGTCCGTGGTGCTGCATAATTGACAGCCAATCCCAATCGTTATCAGGATGCTGCTCAAGCAACGGGAGGCTTCTTAGCTTAAAAACCTCGATGATTTCTCGCTCTGCCTGAAGAATAGGTAAGTAAGTTGTCAGACGAGCAATTTTGGGTAATAGAGCGCGATCGCGCCGTTGACCCCGATAAAGCGCACGTTTTCCACGATTGATCTCTGCAAGACAATCAATGTACTCGGTAACCGTATGAATAACAACTTCTTGCATATGTTCTTCTCATTAAGATGTTCAGAGCAGAGAACTCGCATAAAGATCATAGCTCCAGTAATGATTTTATGAAACAGAAATTGTTAGAAGTGCAAGGAACGCAATGTTAACCGGACAGAGCCTTATGGTTTGAGAATTTTGAGGATGGGATGGTTAATGAAATCGCACGATCGCTTCAAGATTCGATGCTCTTGGTATAGAAAGCATATTGATCAGTGTTTACTAACTTTTAGGTCGATCGTCGTCCAAAAACTTTGAGCATATTTTGACTAGAACTTAGGGCACGATCGGTTAGTGCTTTGCGGTCTGCGGGACTAAACTTTGTAGTGATTTTGTTGTAGCCAGGTGCAACTTTGCCAACTTCTACTTCAGCGATCAAACGCCCGTCTCTAAACATCTGCGCCTCTCCTCGCCCCGTATCTCTAAAGGCAAATAGCTTTCCACTATAAAAGTAAGCCGTTGGCCCATTTTCGCCCTCTGGCCCTTGCATACTAACTCTGGTGGGCAAGTCTTCTATGAGACAGAGTTGATATTCCAATCCTTGAAAGGTGCGCTTTTGGGGCTTACAGGCTTCGTCGATAAAACGAGTGTAGCGATCGAAGGTTTCTTGGTGGGTTTTGGCGGTGGCGCTAGTGGGATGGGCACTGACTCTTGTCTGAACGGGTGACATGGCAACTCCAGAAGTCAAACAAAGAACGCCCGTCAACAGCAAAATTAGATCGAATCGCTTGAGCATACGGGTAAACGCATAATTTTCTTTCCCAAGCCTAGGACATTTGCGACTCTAGCTTTTAAGTAAAATTACTTTGATCTCTCTCTAATTTAACGTCAATTCAATGAAGTTTTTTCGCTTCGATATTTTGCACTTCTGCTACCCAAGCTGCCAATTCAGGAGGACTTTTAGACAAGATTTTGGGTTCAAAGTCCCTCACTCATAGGGGATTTAGGAGGCTGGATTAATAACCGCGGCGAAAGATCTACATTGAATTCACGTTAATCAACTTCTACACCTAGAACGATTTTTTGCGAATAAAACCACCCGCCAGACCTCGGTTAGGATTGGCAAACTCAACCTCTTGCATATCGGTAAAAGTACAAGGAATCTTGGCCGCCCAACAATGCATATTGTCTTCAGGATAGAAATAAACAATGCCATTAGCCTGCTTTTCTACCACAGGAATATCCTTCATTCGTAGTGGTAAAAGCAATTGAGGATAAGAATATCCGACAACCACTAATACAACAGTTGCCGAAAACAAATTGAATACTAAATCATGCGATCGTATCAACGATTCCAAAAACTTTAGGAAATGAAGAATACGATCAAACTGTCTCATAAAAACAACCGCCATTGACAACGCTAACAAAAGCGCTACGTATGGCAAATTAAATCGAAAAAATGGAGAAGTCAACATCAGAAAGGTAATTCCTAAAACGCCGATCGCGGCTACCCAAATTTCACCTCGAAGCTTCGTCGCCTGAGTCACGATCACATAAACCGCCGCCCCCAGAGCCAGCACAATCAATGCCGCTGTGATCTTTTCGGTCGTTGATGTATTAAACCATTGCCCAATTGACCATATCCAGGGATTGACCCCCGATGGCGGCGACCCATACCAGGTTGTCCAGCCATGTGTATTAGCGGCCGTCTGCTGCACTGCTTGAGAAGTCGGCGACCAGGGCAGATCAACGCAAAGCACCGCCGCCGGATAAAGCGGACAGCCCGACGTAAGAATCCCAGAAATCAGCATCGGAGACAACAGCAACAAAACGACTGCCCCGCCCCTGACAATCCTTCTCAAATTGACACCGGGATGAAAGACAAAAAACAGACTGGACATCACAACTAAAGGCAGCGCTGTCAGCTTAATTGTGAATGCCCCCGTGGCCAAAATCAGAGGAATCACCCGATCGCGTCGAGTTGCTCGTAAGGAATCATTCATCTCGTTGGCGACCAGAGTCGATCGAGACACCACCAACATCGACCAGCCAACAATGCCGACTAGAAAGGCGACGGGCAGATCGGGTGAAGGAGAAACCAAAATTTGTGACATCGGAACTAGCCAAATTGTGATCGGCAGCATGATCAATGCAAACGCGATCGCAAACAAATCGCTCAACCTTGCACCCATGAGGCTCTGTCTGAGGCAAATCAAAGCCTGCAACACTGCGATCAACAGCACAAAGCCATTCGTCACGGCACTCACCCGCGCATCAAAGATTTGAGCATTCAACGGAGCCGCCAGCGCAAACCACGACGACGTAAACCCCAGATTGGTAAAGAGCAGCGACAATCCTGGCACCGTTCCATATTCAGCAAGCCACTGAATCAGCCCGTAGTGATAGTAGCCCGTGTCATGCCAAACCACCTGTCCAGTAGTGAGCGCAGCCACGAGGAGCGCCAATCCCAAAACCCCAATCATCACCCGATGCGGCACCCTGGCCCAAACCGCAGCCAGTTCCTCTCGTGTTTGTTGCCATTCTAGAGACGCAGCACTCAGCCCGATCGCCACCACACCTCCGACCAATGGAGACAGCGGCAAAATCAGAGAGGTCGCGAGTAGCGCGATCGACAACATCACCAACCCCAACCAGGCTGACACAATGAGGCGATCGCCCGTCCGATCAAATCCGTTGTTGGGCAGTTTGTTGAGCAAGGCAGTGCCGATCGGGCAGCAGACGACAAATAAAATCAGCCAGACGACGATGAAGTAGAGCATGGGAGGGAGGAGGGAGGAGGGAGGAGAGAGGAGGGAGGGATGAGATATTTTGTAAAGGGATGTGCCCTGGTTACCCTGAATCTTTTGGGCTGGGAGTTGTCCTCACATCATTCACCATTTGCAGATCGATTCTGCATTCATCTTTCGCAGGGGTTGTCTATTATTCCGCATTCCGCAGATCTCATGTTCTGTCTACCGCACTAACAATTTTGCTGGTTGCTCCTTTTCATAGGTAAACTCTTCGTAATAGGAGCGTTCTGTGTTGACTTCCCAGAGGTCGTGATGTTCACCAAACAGATTTCTCACCGCCAAAAGCCCCGTCAACATGGAGTGATCTTGATTGTTGTAGCGGTGCATTCCATTGCGTCCCGTGGTTTGTAGATTCTCGATCGTCTCCAAAAAGCCTTGAATCACCTTGAGGTGTTGGCGATAGTCGCGATCGTAGACTGGGTAGGCTTTGGGCTGACGCAAAACGACTCCATCTTCGACCTCGTTGGCGTTGGCGAGTCCCAGTTTTACCAGTTCACAGGTAGCCAGATCTAGTAGCTCGGTGTCTGACATTTTCCACAAGTCGTCGCCATCGTTGCAAAAATACTCCATGCCCAGACAGGTTTTGCTGGCATCGGGCACCATCGCCGGACTCCAATTTTTGAAGTTTTGAATGCGTCCGACATTGACATCGGGACTGTGAATATAAATCCAATTGTCAGGAAACAAATGGGGGCGATCGACAATCAGCGAGACAATCATAAACGCCCGATAATTGAGCGCGTTGGCAGCTTGCAGCACTTCATTAGGGGGCGGAGGATCGAGCCGTTGAATCAGCGCAGAAATCGGCATACTCGAAATAAAGTGATCACCCGAAAGCTCGATCGTTGCTCCATTTTGTCGGACTGTGACGCTTTGGATGCGATTGCCTTCTCGCTTAAGTTGAGTCACGCCAGCATCTAAACTGACTTCTCCGCCCTGCTCTTCTACGGCGGCTTGAAAGCGCTCCCACATCATGCCAGGGCCCAAAATCGGATAGTCAAACTCTTTGATCAGCGTTTTGGTATGGTTGGTTTTGAACAAGGCATTGATCACGGCCGTCATCAGTGACAGTCCTTTAATGCGTTGGGCGGCCCAATCTGCCTGAATCTTATTACAAGGAATTCCCCAAACCTTCTCGGTGTAAGTCTTAAAGAAGGTGAGAAACAGCCGTCGCCCAAAGCGATTGGTCACCCAGTCTTCTAGCGTTTCTTCTTGGGGACAGGGAAAAATTTTGATTTTGAGATAGCTCAAGACAATCCGCACACTTTCTACAATGCCGAGTTTGAATAGGGTGTCTGAAATCTCTAAAGGGTAGTTAAAGAAGCGATCGCGGTAATAGATGCGAGAGAGGCGGGGCACCTTGATAAAGTCGTCTCCCATGACTTCTTGCCACAGTTTTTGCACCACTTCTACTTTGGTAAAAAAGCGATGTCCTCCAATGTCAAAGCGGTATCCTTTGTAGGTTTCAGTTCGGGCAATGCCACCCACTTGATTAGACTTTTCTAGAACGATCGGCTGAACGCCCCGTTTTACTAACTCATAAGCGGCCGTCAGCCCAGCGGGGCCCGCACCAATAATCACCACTGGATGATGTTTCACCTAAAACCTCAAATCGTTGTTGAAATGTAGAATAAAGCGCTGATTCAGAATCTAATAAACTCATGGGTTTATCCTCGTCCTGACAGAGAAACTCTCTGATTTGAAATCGAGCCGATCAGTTGGGGGGGCGCGATTTGGGGTTGGAATTTGAATTGGAGGGAACCGATCGCAAAGGCTAACCCGCTATACCCAAAATAGAGCCAGTGCCAGGGGATCGCTTGTAGCGCAAATTTCATGCCTCGCTCATGATAAAAAAATCGGTATACAGACGCATTCAATCCAATCAGCGTCAAGGCACAAAGGGCCGTTAGCATCAGGGCACTCGACCACCCGCAGGCAAGGATGAGGGAAAGCACTAAGCCATACACTGAAACTACACTAATGCGGCTAGAAGTTTGCAGGTTGAGGTCGTTGATAAACTTGCCGTCTCGCCAGATCAATCGCGTCCAGGGTAAGGCTCGATCGTAGAAATCAGCTTTGAGCAACGATCGCACTCCCCAGCGTTTGAGATGTTTGACCTGTACCTGTTTGCTGAGACGGATTCGATAGCCTGCGCGTTTGAGTCGATAGCCTAGTTCAATATCTTCGATCGACGGTTTGTGATAGCTTTCATCAAAGCCCCCGATCGCCAAAAAGACCGGCCGCCGAATCGCTCCACAAGCGCCCCAAAACGTAGAAGCTTCTTCGCTGGCAGTCTGGTGAGTGTAGTGATGCAACAGATTTTTGTATTGCGATAAGAAGTTGGATGCGCCCGGTAAATCGTCGTAAGAACCAATCAGAGCGGCACGATCGGGGTAGTGGTCAAATTCACGAATCACCTGTAACAGCGTGTCGGGTCGGATAGCCACATCAGCATCCATAAAAAATAGCAGTTCACCTTTGGCGGTCAGTGCCCCGACGTTTCGAGCATGTGCTGGCCCGCGATTGATGGGCAGTCTAATCACGGTTGCCCCAAATGTTTTGGCAACTTGCCAGGAGTCGTCCGTCCCGGCATCATCGACGACGATAATTTCTGTTGTGGGTGGGGCGCATTGACTAAGACTAGAGAGACATTTGCGAAACGCTTCCCCGCCGTTGTAGACCGGGATAACGATCGAGATCGAGGGTGAGAGTCCAGGAAAATCCATTATGGTCAGTGAGAAGCGTTCGTTGAGTATCTAGGGGGTATGGTATTCGACGCGCCTGAGTCATGGTATTTACAGACAACATCTTTGTAGAGTCTTCTAACTGATCCGTATTTTTTTGTTGAATAAAAAGATACCATGAACCTGAGATGCGGAAAGCACCTAAAGCTGACTCTGATGGCACAGTCGGGTTTTCTACAAGTTAGTCAGTTACACTTTATGAAAGCTTTATATTGTCTTGAGGAATCCACAGAGGAGTCGATCGCTGATCTGACGGGACTTGAGCGCGGATTTAGAGGGGGAACCAAAAGACCTGCTTTTGAGGAAGGGTTGAGCTTGAATGCGGGGCGTGTCAAAGACAACAGTCAAATGAAGGACGCTAAATCGCTCCGTCCGCAAAATGACTAAAGTTTTAATTAACCGATCGTCATCTCGAACCATTCGAGCTAGGATTTGTCCAACGTGTGAAATGTGACATCCCG
The DNA here is from genome assembly GCF_052939475.1 of Phormidesmis sp. 146-20. Lineage (NCBI taxonomy): Bacteria > Bacillati > Cyanobacteriota > Cyanophyceae > Leptolyngbyales > Leptolyngbyaceae > Phormidesmis > Phormidesmis sp. 146-20. The sequence goes on along the minus strand of NZ_JBJPHT010000035.1, from coordinate 42,375 downwards.
ATGTGAAGAGCCAATCCGCAACTGCCCTGTCTTTACCGCTTGTCTCAGTGATTGTTCCGGCATACAATGCGGCGGCTTTTATTGAGAGAACCTTGACCTCAATTCTGACTCAAACTTATCAGAATCTAGAAGTGATTGTGGTCGATGATGGCTCTCAAGATAGCACCGCTGAAATCGTCGATCGCCTCTCTAAAACCGATGAACGAATTCTCTTAGTCAAGCAGCAAAATGCAGGCGTTGCGGCGGCTCGAAATCGGGCAATTCAACTAGCCAAAGGGGAACTAATCGCCCCGATCGATGCGGATGATCTCTGGTATCCTCACAATTTAGAAAAGCAGGTTCAATGCTTATTAGCGTCTCCTAAATCGGTGGGCTTGGTTTATAGCTGGTCGATCGATATTGATGAGCAAGATCAGCAAACGGGAGGATTTCACGCCGCGAAAATTGAGGGGAATGTTTTTCAAACGCTGCTGTGTCACAACTTTTTGGGAAATGCTAGCGCCACGTTGATTAAAGCAGGCTGTTTTGAGAAAGTGGGCGGCTACAATTGTCAGCTAAAAGCACAAAATGCCCAAGGTTGTGAAGATTGGGATTTGTATTTGAGAATTGCTGAAGGATATGAATTTCGAGCCGTCCCTGAGTTTTTAGTCGGTTATCGTAAGATTCGGCAAAGTATGTCCTGTGACTATTCTTGTATGGCCCGATCGCACACTTTAATGCTGCAATCTATTCGAGAAAAACATTTAGAAATCCCCAACTTTTTATATTCATTATCGAGTAGTAGTCTCTACTTATATTTCGCTCATCAAAGTTCTGATTGGGGAGACGATCGTACAACCTTGTTCTGGCTTTTTGAAGCGGTTAGAGTTGATCGAGTTACTCCATTTTTACGAGTGGGATACTATCAATTATTAATAAAAAGCTGGTTCGGATTCTCTCGTCCTCATCGACAAGCTGCTTCAAGCAACCGAAATAGAGCCAAAGTGTTTCTCAAAGTGCTTGTGGGAAATGGTTTGCAAACGCTGCTTTCACGAGTGGGGCAAACTGGACGATCGACATTATCCGAACATTCTTCTTAAGGTGCTGCCCTTCATGACTTCTGCACTCACCCCGATTAAAGTTGTCGAGATTGAATTGGGACAGCCGATCGCTGCCTTTGATCAACTACACGGCTATGTCAGGCTTCAGGCATTGGTAAGACTGTATGGGACTGCGATCGGATGGATTAACGTTCCGATTAGCAATCATCAATGTTCAGCCGATTACCTTGAGCAACAGATTCTAGAACAGCATTGTGATTCAATTATTCAACAGCTTCTATTCAATCAATTATTGAAAGGATTACCTGAAAAACTACAGTTTGATGATCTACTCAAATTTCCGCCAATCAGCCAACAGAAAGCTTTACCGTCTGTCACCGTTGCAATTTGTACGCGCGATCGCACCTCTGATCTCAATCTTTGCCTCACTTCACTTTGCCAATTAGACTATCCCAACCTGGATTTATTGGTCATCGACAACGCACCCAGCAGTGACGCAACTGAGAAATTAGTGCAAACTTATCCCCGCGTTCGCTACGTGTGTGAGCCGCGTCTGGGACGAGACTGGGCCAGCAATCGAGCCATTCTAGAAGCAACCGGAGACATTTTGGCTTACACCGACGACGATACGGTGGTCGATCGCAACTGGGTAAAATCACTCGCTCAAGTGTTTGTCGAAAATCCTGAAGTGATGGCGGTGACGGGGTTGGTCGTGCCTTATGAGTTAGAAACCGACGCTCAAGTTTTGTTTGAGATGAATGGCGGATTTGGGCGAGGATTTCGGCGACGGTGGTGGCGAGTCGGCCGAGGGCAACCCATGCACTGGACGCAACTGGGAACGGGCAACTTGGGCACCGGGGCAAACATGGCTTATCGGCGCAGTGTGTTTGACGAGATTGGCTATTTTGATCCTGCTTTGGATGTGGGCACGGTGACGAATGGAGCAGGTGATCTGGAGATGTTTTTTCGCATTCTCAAAGAAGGTCATACGCTGGTTTATGAACCCAGTGCGATCGTGCGTCACCGACATCGACGAGACTATGCCCAACTGCGAACTCAACTCGCTCACAACGGTAGTGTTTATGCGTTTTTTGTGCGAACGGCGATCGTCTATCCCGAAACGACGCTTTCTCTGATTCGTCTAGGGTTGTCGTGGTTGTGGTCGGGTCATTTGCGTCCGTTGATGTTGTCCTGGTTGAGTCCGACTCGATTTCCGCGTGACTTGATTGTGGCTCAACTTTGGGGTTGTCTGACGAGTTTAGACAAGTATCCAAAATCTAAAAAGATTGCTGATGAGATTGCTAAAAAGTATGGAAAATCACCCAGCGATCGAGTCAAACAGTCCACACCTATTCAAAAAGAAGTCACCGATAAAATTGCAGTTCGTGCAATTGAAATTACACAGCCTTTAGAACCGATTTACAACGTTACAGAAGTTGGTAAAGTCCGCGTCTTTGTCATGAAACAGGGATCACCTTTGGGACAAGTTGATATTACAAATGACTATCAACCGATTAGCGTGATGCGATTGGGAACTGAAATCGTAGAGACATTGAGTTCAAAATTATGGAGTTCAAAATTATGGAGTTCAAAATTATGGGAATCTGATCGCGTTCCCTCTGCAACACTCCCCACGCATGTATCAGTCTCGATCGTGATTGGCACCTACGATCGCCCGGATGATTTGCGTCACTGTCTCCAAAGTTTGGTGTCTCAGACGTTTGTGCGATCGGTCGAAATCATCGTGGTCGATAATCACCCAGCATCGGGATTGACAACGGCGATCGTGAGCCAATTCCCCACGGTGCGCTTGATTGAGGAACCTCGTCAAGGAGTCGCCTACGCCCGCAATGCTGGAATTGTTGCCAGTCAAGGAGAGATTATTGTCACGATCGATGATGATGTCACGCTGTCGATCGACTGGCTCGAAAAACTCATTGCTCCCTTTGCGCGCGCCGATGTGATGACCGTGACGGGAAACATTTTGCCCCTGGAACTAGACACCCGCCCCCAACAGCTTTTTGAACACTACGGCAACGGCGGACTCGGACGCGGATTTGAGCGCTTTGAAGTCAACGGCGACTGGTTTGAGCGATCGCCCTTTCACGCCGTCCCCACCTGGGAATTAGGAGGCACTGCCAACGCCGCCTTTCGCGCCAGCATTTTTCGCCATCCCGCGATCGGACTCATGAACGAAACCCTCGGCCCCGGAATGCCTTCAGGAGTCGGAGAAGACATCTATCTGTTCTACAAAGTTCTCAAAGCAGGCTACACGATCGTCTACGAACCGACCGCCTACGTCTGGCACAAACACCGCCGCGAAATGTCTGCCCTGCGTCGTCAGCTATACAACTACAGCAAGGGGTTTGTCGCCTATCATTTGACCACCGTACTGTGCGATCGCGACCTCCGCGCTTTGGGCACCCTACTCATCTTCTTGCCGCTTTACTACCTCAAACGTCTGTTGCTCTGGCTCAAAGGAGATCGCTTTTACCCCCTGTCACTCATCTGGCTAGAAATCGCCGGAAACCTGGCTGGGCCGTGGTCACTCTGGCGATCGTGGCAGCGAGTCGATCAACAAGGACGCACCCAAGTTCACACAGCAGCTCCATCAATGAAAACAGTAGAAAAAAGGCAGACGTAACAGACCTCAGACAAACGGTCTTAAGAACCACGAATTCTTAAACTCCTCCGTCCTCCGTCCTCCGTCCTCCGTCCTCCCTCCCCCATGTCCAATCGCATCAAAGTCACCGATATCGAGTTAAGCCGTCCGTTAGAATCCATTACTAACCTGGAGGGCTATCAGTTTTTGCGCGGTCTGGTTAAGCTGCATGGAAGTCCGATCGGTTATATTCAGCTTCCAGTTAAGCGGGGAGAATGTTCGGGACACGCCATCGCTCAAGAGATTTTTCCTCAGTTTGCGGAAGCGATCGGGCGGCAGTTGATCAACTATCGATTAGCCGTTCCAGATTCTAGCTGGCAAATTGCGGATTTACTGAAGCTGACACCCGTTGCAATTCAGAATTTGCCGTCTGTCACAGTGGCGTTTTGTCCTCGACGATCGACGGAATTAGATCTCACGGATTGTCTACAGGCACTCCAAAAACTTGAATATCCCAATTTAGAAATTCTGATTGTCGAAAACGCTCCGCAGAGTGACGCACTTCAAAAAATCGTGCAGCAGAATTATCCAACTTTTCACCACCTCTACACCGATAAAGTTGGCCTCAATCAAGCGCGAAATCTGGCGATCGGGAAAGCACGAAACGAAATCATTGCCTTCACAGACGAACAGGGCATCGTGGATACAAATTGGATTGGCGCGATCGCCACCTCGTTTGCCCAAAATCCTCAAGTCATGGCGCTCACAGGACTGGTAATTCCTGACCAGATCGAAACCGAAAATCAGGCGCTCTTTGAGTTTTGGTATGGTTTGGGGCGAGGGTGCGATCGACGCTGGAATTCTTCTCTCAAATCCTGGAGCGATCTGGGCACGATGCAGCTAGGTTCTGGGGTGAATATGTCCTATCGTCGCAGATTGTTTGAGCAGATTGGCATGTTTGACCTGGCACTCGATCGAGACACTCTGACCGAAGGCGGCGGCGATTGGGAAATGTTTTGTCGAATTCTGATTGCCGGACAGACGCTTCTCTATGAGCCAAATGCGATCGTTCGGTATCGGTCTCCAGAGTATGATCAAGCGATGCGATCGTTTCTCACTCGCAATCTCACCAGCTTTTACGCTTACATTTACACAGGCATTGCAGCTTATCCAAAATTACGTTTAAGCTTTTTGTGTTTAGCGTTGTGGAAGTTTGCGCGGCTGTGTATTTCTTGGTTGCGCCCCTATAATCTGCCTCGCGATTTTATTATTGCTGAATTTCAGGGCGTGTGGCGCAGTTGGCAAGGCTACCAGCAAGCAAGACAGACCGCCCCCATTCACAAAGTTGTGTCGATTGAACCCACACCCAAATTAATGACCACGCAGGCAATTGACTTGAGTGATTTACCCGATTTGCTTCCTGATTTACTTGATATCACAGGCTACCAAGCCACTCGAATTTTTGTTACCGAAGGTTCGACATTCATCGGTTCTGTAGACATCAAAAATCAGGTTGCACCCATCAGTGCTGCTCAACTGAGAGACGCGATCGCTCACCAACTCACCTTCGATCTGCTCTCTCTTCCTCACCAGCGTAACCGCGAAACTGCCCGCAAAGCCTTAGATTTTCTGCTGACCCAGCATTGGACTCCGATCGCTAAACCGACCACTCCCCAGCCCTCACTCTCCGACCAAATTCCTGTCAGCATCATCATTACAACCTGCGATCGACCCACTGACTTATTGAATTGTCTCCATCATCTCACCGCCCAAAAAACGACTCGATCCATAGAAATTATCGTGGCCGACAATCGCCCAGATTCAGGCTTGACTCCGCCGATCGTCGCTCAATTTCCCCAAGTCAAACTCGTTCAAGAGACTCGAAAAGGCGGAGCGTATGGACGAAATGCGGCGATCGTCGCCAGTACAAGCGAAATCATTGTCACCGTCGATGATGATGTCACCGTTCCTCCGGATTGGCTCGAAAAACTGATTGCTCCGATGGCGCGTCCAGATGTGATGGTCGTCACGGGAAATGTCTTGCCGTTAGAACTCGAAACCCCCGCCCAACGGATGTTTGAAAAGCTGAAAAACGGTTTGAGCGCCGGATTTTTACCTTTAGAAGTAGATGGAAACTGGTTAGCCTCTTTTGAATATTCTCCGCCCGTTTGGGAGTTGGGCGTATCGGCAAATTCTGCGATGCGAACCAGCATTTTTAGCCATCCGCAAATTGGATTAATGGAAGAAACCCTGGGCCCCGGAACGCCCGCCGCAGGTGCAGAAGAAACCTACCTCTATTACAAAGTTCTCAAAGCAGGGTACACCTTAGTTTACGCTCCCGAAGCTTATGTGTGGCATCGTCATCGTCGAGAACTGTCCGCCTTTTATCGTCAAATTTATGGCCAAATGAAAAGCTGTACTGCCTATCATCTCCACCTCTGGTTAAACGAAAAAGACAGCCGAGGATTGCGGCAGTTAGTCAACGTCATGCCTCGCTATTTTGTCTGGCGAATTGTCGATCGACTCCAGCGCAAACACGACACACCTTGGCTGTATCTCTGGCAAGAAATTTCTGGGTTAATTGCTGGCTCCTGGGGCTATTGGCAAAGCTGTCAACTCGTCAAACGCAATGGTCGCAGTCAGCCCTACATTCCAGTTATAGAACGAACCGAATCCCTCCAAAATCAATCCTATGTTTCTCAAAAGTAGACGGTCAACCTTTTGGCAAAGACGGCAGTTTGTCTACTATCGAGATTTGCTGCGAGAGTTGGTTGTCCGGGATTTGAAGCTGTTGTATAAGCGATCGACCCTCGGTATCGCCTGGACGCTGATCAGTCCTTTGCTGCAATTATTAGTGTTTACGTTCGTATTCCGTCTGGTGTTATTGGTGAATGTTCCTCAGTATTCATCTTTTGCATTCAGTGGTCTACTCGTCTGGACATGGACACAAACGTCTCTTTTTCAAGCCACCGGATTAATTACAGGCAATCGCGCTCTGGTTCGTCAGCCAGGTTTTCCGATTACTATTTTACCGATCGTCACCGTCACCACAGGTTTAATTCACTTCCTGTTAGCACTACCTGTTCTATTGTTTTTTCTAATCTTTGATGGAGTTCATTTAACTTACAATTTTACATTTTTACCCATCTTATTCGGATTGCAATTTATTCTCACCGTTAGTTTTGCCTATCCCTTAGCAGCATTGAATGTGACCTTTCGAGATACTCAACATACGTTGGGCGTTGTATTACAGTTGATGTTCTATATTCTGCCGATTTTCTATGATCTCAACAAAGTTCCTGAGCAGTTTCGATCGCTCTTTGCTCTCAATCCTCTGGTCACTTTACTCGAAGCCTATCGAGCCGTCTTAATTTATGGCACTCAACCCAATTGGCGATCGCTGCTAATTTTGGCTATCCTATCGGGCATCCTCCTTCCTCTGGGATATCGAGTTTTTAAGCGCCAGAGTGAACGCTTTGTAGAAGAAATTTAGACCCTCATGCAACCTGCTGTCACCGCTCACAGACTGGGTAAACGCTACAGTCGCTATCACGCTGATCGCCCCCGCACCATTATGGAGGCCGCCCTTTCGGGACATCGCCGCATGAAAGCGATCGACTACTTTTGGGCACTGCGCGAGGTGAGTTTTACGGTTGCCCCTGGCCAAATGTTGGGTGTGATTGGTCACAATGGGGCAGGAAAATCGACGCTACTTCAGCTTTTGAGCGGGGTGGTGCGTCCCGATGAAGGGCAGATCAAAGTCAACGGACGAATGGGCGCACTGTTGGATTTGGGGGCAGGCTTTCACCCCGATCTGACGGGACGAGAGAATGTATTTGTCAGCGCGATCGTGGCAGGCTTGACCCGACGAGAAGTGACCCGACGCTTTGAAGCGATCGTCAACTTTGCAGAATTGGACTCATTTGTCGACAATCCCGTTCGCACTTACAGTACTGGAATGTTGATGCGGCTGGCTTTCTCGGTAGCCATTCACACAGAACCAGATGTGCTGTTGATTGACGAATTTTTATCTGTGGGCGATGGCGCATTTCAGGGCAAGTGCCTCGATCGCATTGCTGATCTCAAATCAAATGGTTGTGCAGTCGTGCTGATTTCTCACAACGTTGAACAAATTCAGCAACTATGCGATCAGGCTTTGTGGCTCAAACAGGGACAGGTTGAAGCCTACGGCGATCCCGAAGTGGTTGCAGGACGATATGCGGGCATTATGGATTTGCAATCTCACGCCAAAAAATTTCGCAGTTATTCTCGTGAAATAGAAATCATAGAAGTTAATTTATTCGATTCACGTCACAATTCTATTACTGAGATCAACAATGGCGATCCCATGACGATTGAGATTAACTACGAATCACACCAGCAGTTTTCATCTGTGATCTTCAGCGTTAGCATTAGTGATGAAAACGGTCAGATCTACTTTAACACCAACACATTCACTTCAGCATTGACGATTCCGATATCTGTAGGAATGGGAAAGATTCGCTTGTGTGTCGATCGCTTAGATCTCAGTGGTGGCCACTACTATGTTAACGCTGGTATATTTTCCTCCGATTGGAATCTCACCTACGACTATCACTGGAACCAGCATCCGTTCCAAATCGCCTGGACACCCAACGAGCAAAGCCTCCTCTGTCCCCCCCGCCACTGGGAAATCGTCTCGCCCATTTCCCTCGATCTGTAGCCCTCTCCATGTCTCAAAAGTCCCCTAGAATTGGAGACAGAAGTTCCAAACAACAAAGCCAAAGACCTTTATTGAATTCATACTACTCAGAATTATTACTGCCCGATCGCTCCTCTCGCCATTTCCAAAATCCTGCCACAATCTGCCGTTCCGCTCGCTCAAAAATCTGCCGCCAGTCATACTGCTGTTCGACTAATTGCCGACCGTTTACGCGCAGCTTTTCCTGGAGTTCGTCATCCGAGAGGAGTTGCAAAATCGCTTCCGCAAACGATTCTGGCTGGTCACGGATGAGTAGATGCACGCCCTCCATGATCGCCAACCCTTCACAGCCCAAACTTGTCGTCACCACAGGTAACCCCATCGCCATCGAGTGGAGAATCTTAATCCGAGTGCCGCCCCCAATTCGCAAGGGAACGATCGTCATCTGACAATTTTGAGCCACATCACTCATCGTCTCCGGATTGGCAATCACCCGAATTCTAGAATCCTGGGCCAGATCGAGAATCGCTTGAGGCGGGTCAGCCCCAGCCATCCAAAAACAAATGGTCGGGTCTTGCTGCCAAACGATCGGTAAAATCTTCTCCACAAAGTAGCAGGCTCCGTCAATGTTGGGATAGTAATTTAAGGTGCCGATAAACAGAATATTTTTATTGTCAGGATTTTCCAACAATGTTACTTCAGTAGTATCAATGCCGTTGTTTACCACGATCGTTGAACCAATATTGCAGCGACTTTCTAGCGTTTGGCGATCGCTCTCACTCACCACGATTCTGAGATTAAATTTCCGCCAGTATTGCGTTTCAAAATCTGCTAACAACGCCGACTCTGACTCGGATTCCAGAAATGCTTTTACTGATTCCGTTTGCGTTGCCAATTTATTTACTTCTACGTTGCCGTTAACTTCCGCACAGCGTTTTAATAATTGTGATTCAATATTATGTTCTCCTAATACACAATATGTATTTTGAAAAATATCTCGGTATTGTGCCATGTATATAAAATCACACAACACAATGTCAAAGTTGGCAGTCTGCAAAGTATTGAGAATCTTACGCATTCTCTGACTACTGTAGCGATGAATTAGTTTAGGCTGCTGAGGTTGTCGAGGGGGCGCATCGCCTAACATGACCGTGATTGACAGATTGCAAAAATGGCTCACCTCTGCCTCTAACCGATAGTCACCCTGCGAAAACACAAACGAAACTACGACTAAATGATGCTGACGGCTCAACGCTTGCATCTCATAAAACATGCGAGTAATTGCACCATGCTTAGGGGGATAAGTCGGATATGGCGTGACCATCAAAATTCGCAAAGACTCGCTCTTATTCACCTGCGTCCGAGAATGCTTTTGAGAATGTTTTTGAGAATACTCTTGAACGTAAGCCTGAATTCTTTGATCCTGATCTTTGAGATGCAAAGCATAGTCTAGACAAGACCGAAGATACTCCATATTGGGGTGTCGTTTTAGCACCTGTTGGTAAACCTCGATCGCCCCCTCCACATCTTCTTGAGCCACCAACACCTGACCCAAATAATAATAAGACCAGGGAAACCCAGGAGCTAACTCAATAGCTCGACGCAAAGGCACGATCGCCGCCGCCCACTGGCCCGATTTAAAACACGCCTCTCCCAATGTGAAATGAAACCAGGAAACTGCATCGTTCAAATCAATCGCCTGCTGAACGGACGCGATCGCCGCTTCCCATTTTTCCTGTCCGATCAGCGCTTTACTCAACCCATGATGCAACCAGGGCAAATTAGGATCTAAAGCGATTCCGATTTGACTTGCTGAAACGGCTTCTTTCCATTGACCCTCCCCCATGTAAGCCTCAGCTAACGTTTTGTAAAACCAGGGATTTTTTGAGTTCAATTCAATCGCTCGTTGGCAAGCAGCGATCGCCGCTGACCACTGTTCTGCCTGGACGAGGGCTTTGCTCAGTCGGTGATGAGCGCCCGGATTGGTAGAACTGGACTTGACGCTCAGACGACCGATCGCGACGGCGCTGCTTTTATACCACTGTTTTAATCGCTGAATCACACTCATATTTCAGAAGTCTTTCGGTCAAGTTTTCAACTGTAGTCGTCGTCAATTACACTCGGATATCACCCAGAGAATTGTGATCAAAAGCTGTTGTTCTAATAGAAGCCAATCCTGGTTGAACTGTCATCTGAGATTGTAGCCATTAGCTTCTCATTTATCGTTTCACTCACACTTTATGCGCCCTCGATCGCACAATAAATCCTTGCCATCTTCACAATCAATTTCATTCCCGATAAGTGATGTGATTCTGACGGCTCTTGCCTTTCTATCTTGATTTTGATCTCTGTAGCCAGATAGTCCCAGCCTTCCAAGACCAACCCATCCGACGCGAGCAAGAACACTTTCAACGTAGAAGCGGCTGACTGGGAGACCTGTCAACCCGACTGTAAACGAATGAATTAGCGCGATCGTTCAGCAATGGAACTACCTGTGGTTTAGGGTGGTTTTTACAAATAGCCTTGTTGCAAAATACACACTTATACCAAATCAACGGTTACTTGCTACAGATCCTCGCCTCTAAATCCCCCAATTCTGGCTACGGTGTACACATAAGTCGTTGTCGCTTCGTTTCAGTCGGTTTCAGCCCCCTAAATCCCCCATGTTGGGGGACTTTGACAAAGGAAAGATTTCCAAAGTTCAAAGCCAGGACGACGGCTCAAAGTCCCCCATTTTTGGGGGATTTAGGGGGCGAAGGATCTCAGCAATGACAGATTGATCGACTTGGGTGTACACGGCAGCCAATTCTGGGGGGCTTTGACTAAGTTTGACTGATCAATTGATTGCAGCTTATTTTCAACTTGGTATGACATTCTCGATTTCTTAGTAGCGTCGGGAATTTTTGCTTTCATCTGCGATCCTGAACGAAGGTGGTCACTTCAATCTATCTGACCTTGGCGATCGCGCATTCTGCACTAAAGAAAAAAGGCTAGAGCGCACGCAAAATTGGAACTTCCTACAGGACGATCAGTAACGCCTGATCACTAGCAATCCAAAGATTAGCGAGAGTGCTTCATCGCATTAATTGACCGCAGATCAGGACATTTTTAGCCAAAAGGTTGATAATTCGCGTCAAAAACATCTATCTTAAGCTAGACTCTACACTTGCCCTCTGGAGAGGTGTATGATTGACTTCTCTCTATCTCTTTATATCGCTCCCCAGAGACAGCTCATCAGGTCAGCTATTTTGCCGCCAGCGAGAATTGAATGATGACTGATATTAGCCAACAACTCACAGAAAAAGCGGATAAGATCGTCGAAGAATGGGTGAAAGCGGTTTCTCAAGATCGACGCATTCAAAGTACCGATCGCTTATCGCCCACCGCTGTCCGCGACCACATTCCGGTAGTGCTAAAAGCGCTGTCAACCGTTCTCTCGCGCACCGAAGAAAGTAACGTCGAGTCTCTAGCAAAGGCTAGCTTAGAGCATGGAGCGCTGAGGGCAGAACAGGGGTTTGACCCGACAGAGATTGCGCGAGAGTATCACTTATTGCGATCAACGATCGTTTCAGCGTTGCAAGACAATCTTCTCAGTGATTCAGTTACGAATGTGATTCGGGCTTTTGTATTGATCGATGCTGTGATCGATGAAGCGATCGCCCAGTGTTTCAAAAGCTATGTGCGAGAGCGGTTACAAGAACTAGAACAACTCCAAACCCAGTTAACGCTGACCAATCAAGAATTAAATCGTCTCGTCAGTGTCAGCCAAGACAATCTTTCTTATCTCGCCCACGAACTCAAAACACCGCTCAACTCCATTATTGGCTATTCAGAATTAGTACTACGTCAGCAGAAAAAGTCTGAGGTCAAAGATAGCATTCCTACACTGGATCATCTTGAGCGAGTGCTTCGCAACGGTCGGCAACTGCTGCACTTAATCAACAATGCGTTAGAACTGTCACGCTACGAATCTGGACAAATGCAGCTTAATCTGACGCGGGTTGATGTGCGATCGGTGATTGATGCGGCGTTAGAAGTGATTCAACCGCTTGCCGATGCTCAAAATTTGCAGTTGATTGTCGATGTAAAGGCGCCGATTTTGATGGTGACCGACGCGATGCGCCTACAGCAAATCCTGACCAATCTCTTGAGCAATGCTGTCCGCTATACCGAAAAAGGAACCATTACGATCGCTTGCCAACTCCACGATTGCGATTGGTCAATTACCATCCGTGATACTGGGATTGGCATTTCTCCCGAAGACCAGAGTCGAATTTTTGAGCCTTATGTCCGAGTCGTGTCAGCCGATCACTCTCACGTCCCTGGTAGTACTGGATTGGGACTGGCTATCGTCGCTCGATTAGTGAAGCTATTACAGGGAAAGATTTCTCTCACTTCAGAAGTCGGAGTTGGTTCAACGTTTGTGGTTTCTTTGCCGATCGCCGTTAACGAGTCAAAAAAAGTCCTTTGTACAGGGATGAGGGATGAGGGATGAGGGATGAGGGTTCTGAATTGAGTGCAATGATTGGTTTGTGATATTCAGTTCAATTTGTATGCCGACTCAGATTTCTGCGCCTGTTCAGACTGCATCTGCTAAAGATTTTGTTTATCAGCCCCCTGCGATCGCTCACAATGCCAAACGGATTTTGGTAAAACCCAATCTTGGCTATCCTGTTGGGCCGCCTGTGACGGTGAGTATGGGCGTTTTGAGGAGTGTGCTGTCGGCGTTGCGGCTGGCGAGTCCCCAGGCTGAAATTTTGATTGTCGAGGGCGTTTGCTCTCCCGTTAGTCTGGCTGATATTGCCGGAAAGAATGGACTATACGCGCTTCTTGATGAGGGAATGCAGCTATTGGACGCAGATGCGCTGTCGATCGTCGAGTATCCCAATCTTTCTCCGACTCCGGTTCGGTTTCAGACGATGTGGGCACCTGCTCTTTTGCAAGAAGTCGATTGTCGCATCACCGTCGGAACCTTTAAGCGCACGATACTGAAAGATCAGCCTCTCATTTCTGCGTCACTAAAAAATCTCTACGGACTCTTTCCTCGCGCCAAATACAAAGCCAGGAGCGCCAATTCACGCGGACAACTGCATCGCCCCTCGGTGCCGCAAATCTTACAGGATGTCTATTTTTGCATTGGGCATCTGTTTGATGGAGCCGTGGTGGATGCCGATCGCCGTTTGATGAGCCACGATTGGAAACCTGACAAAGGAACCGCGATCGAGGTTGGCAAGGTCTTTTTTGGGGACGATTTGGTAGCGGTCGATCGGGTTGCTTGTCAGGCAACTAAAGAACCGATTCCTGACTATTTAGAAGCCATTGAGCAACATAGAAAACAGGCGCAGATTACTCAACCTGATTGAGCGGACAGGAAATAGAGGCTTTCCCTGACCAATTTGTAAAGGTATTGCTATCTCGATAGTGACGAGGAGTGTGCATCAACAAGCGCCAAGCTTCTCCGGCGTTCAAGAGATTATATCGCTCAGGATAATGAGCTTTCAATAGTTCTTGAACCATCGGATAGTAATCAGAATTCATGCCGGGGAAAATGTGATGTTCTGTATGGTAAGAAAAGTTTAAATGCAGTCGATCGAATAGCTTAGGAACTCGCAGCGAAACGGTATTAACAAGCGGATCATTCACGCTCGTCATCTCACACAGCAAATGGTTGGTGAAGATGTAAAACATCGCTCCAGCATAACCAATGGCGATCGGAAGAAAATAGCCCAGCAGCAGTTGCTTTAAGTCAAACTCTAAATAAGCAATCACGCTGAAATGAATGGCAATGAGTACAAGATATTCCTGTGCGATCGCCCACCGTTCTTTTGGGCTGACCGTCAAAGCAGCCGGAACATACTGAACCGATTTGCGATTAAACAAAACAACAGCCGTAAGATTGCGAAATCCATGAACGCCCCAAGCGCTGACCATTCCCATCACTAAACCCAGGGGACTCACCTCAGAAGAAGGCACAAACTGATTTTGAATCCATTTGCCCCAGGTGTTGGGCTGCTCATATGTGTAGCTGCGATCGGGATCAGCGATCGAGTTTGTTTTATTGTGGTGTTCTCGATTGTGAACGGCCTTCCAGAGGGTAGGTGGCATCCACCAAACTGCAAGTGCCAGTAGCGTAACCCCATGACTAAGACGAGAATTTTTGATCACGCTGCCGTGCATCAAAGCATGAACACTAAATAGCAAGGCAATCACACTGTTGCCCATAATCAGCGCGATCGGTAAAAACAGCCCTAGTAAGCGAATGTCCCAATCACTGAGCGTGGCGGCGATCGTCCAGCCTACTATCAAAATGACTAAATTAGCGAGCAAAATCGTTAGTTTGCCTGGGTCAGGAGCGAATGCTTCATCCGGAAGAAGAGGGCGCAACGCTCTAGCATACTTTGCCTGGTGGATGAGCGGTTCGTGAATCAAAGTTCTCAACTTATTGATAGCCTTAAATGCAGTGGAAACTTCTTGCTCAATCGGTTTAGTCTTTTCAGAAGCAGATCTAAAAAGCAAAGCTAGAGTCTGTTTAAACAAGTTTGGGGCAGCAACCTGATTTAGCTGCCACCCCATCAATAGAGTTCTATAGCAATCCTATTTGAGTTGTGAGCGGCGGCTAGTGATGAGGGGTTAGTCGTAGATCGCTAAGAACTAATCGCCAAAAACCCGCCCTTTAAGGATTCTCATACCCAATCAATTTGTGAATGCTACAGATCCGTCGCCCCCTAGATCCCCCATTCTGGGGGACTTTGAGAATCCGAGACTTCTTTGGCTTGAAGTTTCCCACAAGTAGGGAATTTAGGTTGCTCTCCAAGATCTGTAGCACTCAAAGATCAATTTGGCGTTACAACTGATTTAGGACTGCTAGATGCGATCGCCCAACTATGCAGGAATCAGCACAGTATCAATGACGTGAATCACGCCGTTATCAGCCGCAACATCTGGTGTTGTTACGGTGGCATCATTGACTTTGACACCACTGGAGGCATCAATCTTCACATCTGAACCTTGGACAGTGGTCGCTGACTTCAGCTTTACCACATCAGCCGCCATCACTTTGCCTGAAACAACGTGGTAGGTGAGGATTTTCGTCAGCTTGGGGATATCCTTGAGCAGTGAATCTACGGTGCCTGCGGGAAGTTTAGCAAACGCTTCGTCAGTCGGTGCAAAAACGGTAAATGGGCCAGCGCCTTTGAGGGTATCTACTAAACCAGCAGCCTTAACAGCAGCGACTAGAGTGCCAAATGAACCAGCACCAATGGCAGTATCAACAATGTCTGACATAAATTTACCTAGCTTGTGTGTCTGTAGCAAAGGTAACGTATTTTTGTAAAGAAAAGTGTCTAATTGCTCATGTAACTGTCTTAAGACATAGAAATTGCAAGGATTGGCTTCTAGCGCAGTTAGCGGGGCTAAATCATCAGGTTGTATTTCAGGAGTTTTTAATTACAAACATAAAAGAGCGCTTTAACAAAGATCCGTGTTTTCGCGAGTTTCTTAATTTTGGTTTAAGGATTTTAATCAGAAGCTTATGTAATGTTGACTATCTATGATCGCTTAAGCTCCCTCTACACCAAGGTTTCAGAAGTTAAGCTGGACAATATAAAGATTGTCTAACGGCTTCCCGCATCTCAGTGTTTTGCAGTTAAGGTGTGACAAATGTAACTGAAATCTTCTCCGATTTACAGAAAAAAGAGAGAAAAATTAGTTACGCCCCTAGGTGCTTTACCATTACCCATCGCGCTCATTTACCGAATTGTTCTCTGCCATGTCACCTATGCGCCGCCATTTTACGCCTGCTACTCGTTACTACATTCGCAAACTTTTACAACAAAACCTCGATCGACTGATCTTTCCAATGTTGGACAGGGGCATCAGAGCCGACGACACCAGCAATGTAAGAGAAATTTTGACTAGCTTATATGTCAAAGAATCAAAAGTCGATTCGATGATGCTTGAGTTAGAACGGCTGGCTTTGCTGCATCAATCTCTCAATCAAGCGAGTGTCAAAGATCAGCAGGATTTGCAAAAAACGGAAGCTCAAATTTTTGGCTTGTTAGGCTGCGAAATCAAAGCCTCTTTTTTAGAAACGCTGACGATCGGCTTTCAGTTTACGCACCGCTAACCAGTTGTCGAAAGGCCACTTCTCCCGAAATTGTGTCAAACGATCGGTCGGTGGCCGCTTCTTTTTGGTAGCTTGGGCTGAGGTCGATCGCTTGTTTTAGACTCTCGACGGCTGCATCAATTTTGCCTTGTCGGGCGTAACAGGTGGCTTTGTTATAGTGAGAACGCGCATAGTCTGGCTTGATTTCCAACGCTTTATTGAAACTGGAAATGGCTTCCCGATCGCGCCCTAGTTGAATCAGCGCCACTCCCCGTTTGTCCCATGCTTTATAGGAATTGGGCTTGAGCCGCACGACTTCGATAAACGAGGTAATCGCTTCTTGATGCTGGTTTAACTCCTCTAGCGCCAAGCCACGATTCATCCAGGCTACCGAGTCGTCAGGTTGAAACTGCACCGCCCGATCGAACGACTCAAACGCCGCTTGATTGCGTCCCAACATTCCCAACGCCACGCCTCGATTGACCCAGGCCTCCGAAAATTCGGGCTTTTGTTTCGTGGCTTTTTCATAGGACGCGATCGCCTCTTGATAGCGTTTTTGACGACTGAGCATAAGACCATGACTGACCCAGGCTTTGTAGTGAGTGGGCTGAAGTTCGATCGCTTTGGTAAATGCATCAAACGCATCTTTGTCTCGACCCACTTTTTGCAGCGCCAATCCTTGTTGATACCAGATGTCTGCGTTGTCGGGCTGGATTTCGAGGGCTTGCTCATATTGCACGATCGCCGCTTGATACAGTCCTTCCGAAAACAGCGCATTCCCCCGATTTAAGCAAGCCTTTGTATCGACAAACAGATTGGGATGAATGGATTGCAGCAGTTCGATTTGTTCGGCGAGAGCCTGAGTTTTTCTCTGAACTTTGGTGACAGTGGCTTCGGAAACGGGAGAGGCTTCGGCAAGCTGTTGTAGGATGAGTTCTTTTTGCTCTTGGGCAGTTGATTGCAGTTCTGTCAGTTGGGCTGAGAATTCGGATTGTAGCTGTCTGAGAGTCTGTAGCGTAGATTCTTTTTCAGTGTTGGTCTGCGATCGCAGTTGCACGACTTGATCAGAGAATTCGGACTCGATCGTTTCTAAGCGTTTGAGAATCAGGTCTTTTTTCTGATGAAACTGTGTCTGAGCTTCTGCTTGAAGTTGAGCAAGCTGAGGTTCAAAATTAGATTTTAGCGTTTCTAAGTTTTCTAAAAGTGAATCATTGCGGCGTTGGGCAGTTGATTGAAATTCTACTAATTGGATATTGAATTCCTGTTCCGATTTTTGTAGATTTTGAATTAGCTCCGACTTTAGTTTATCCAGATCTTCTAGTGATAAATTCTTTTGTTTTTCGGTAATTTCTTTGAATTCAGAAATTCTAGCGTTGAACTCCTGTTCCGATTTTTGGATATTTTCAAGAATGTTCTCTTGCTGTTGTCGAATTGTTTCTCTCAACGTTGTCACTTCAGGAGTCACTTCAGCAACCAGCGTTTCCAGATTCTCTAACATAGCATCTCGACGCTGTTCAACAACCTGTTGAGTTTCTGTCAATCGAGCATCCAAAGTCTGTTCGGATTGCCGGAACTTTTCGAGAAGATTTTCTTGCTGCTGTTGAGTCGTTTGTCGCAAGGTATCTAGTTCTGGAACAAACTCGGCTGCAATTTGGCTCAGATTCTCTAGCAGATCGCTTTTACGTTTCTCGATCGTCGCTCGCAGCGTTGCCAACTCTGTGTCAAACTCTTGCTCAGACGATTCTAACCCCTGCAAAACTCGCATTTGTTGTTGCTCAACCGAGGACTGGAGCGCGACAAGCTGAGGCGCAAATTCTGAAGCCAACAATCTCAAAGCGCTGAGCGTCGAATCCTTCTGCTGCTGTGCTGTTCCTTGCAGTTCCACAAGATTAGATTCAAAGGTTTGTTCTGACTGATCGATCGACTGAAGCGATCGTTCCTGACGCTGTTGGACTGTTTCCTGCACTTGAGCAAGCTGGGCCACAAATTCAGCATCTAATTGCTCTAATTTTTGCTGATAGCTTTTGAGTTGAGTCGCAAAATCTGTGAGAATTTGGCTTTTTGACTGAGACAGCTCGACTCCCAATCCTGAGAGATTTTGCTGTTCGCGATCGATGTTTTTTTGTAGCCCACTTGCCGCATCTTCCACTGAGTCAGCCACCGCTTCCAACTCGTGCAAAATAGCTGTCGCATCTTCTCGCGTCCGCAAAACCTGCCCTTCTAGCGCCTCCAATCCTGCAACCTGACCTTTGACCCGCGTCGTCACTTCTTGAATGACTGCCCGACGTAGAATCCAGAGGGTGGCGATCGCACCTCCGACCAGCAAAATCAGAATAGTCAACAGAATATTAAACAACGCCGTCATCTGAGCCAGAGACTGACTGACATCCGCTTGGCCAGAAGGCTGAGACGCTTGCGCTACCTTGATTTGAGAAGACGGCTCTGAGGGTGTCGCGCTCACCACTTGACCTGACAGACAGCAAAGCGAAAGAACCACCCCACTTTGCCAAAGAACTGTAGAGAACGCTGGATTGCGGTACTTCATTGAGAAAATCCTCGTCTGTCAGCCAATTTTAATGGATTAAATCACCTCTTCCAGGGTAATCAAAATTTGGTCAGATGCTCGAAATCTAGAGCGGGGACTTACTCTAAGTCGGTCTCATCCAAACTTTCTGCACCCTCTACTTGACCCTCCACTTGAAATTTGAGCAGGCGATTTTCGTAGCGACGGTTGCGACGACGACCTTTGGCGGGTGTAGCGCGTTTACCATCGCGTTTGTCGTGGACGATGTGATTGAGGTCTTGGGCATCATCCCAGTCCTGCAAATCGCCGGGTGAGGTTCGCTTAGTCATGGGTTGGTTGCCATTTCATCAAAAAAAGGCAGAACGAAGTGCTAAACGTCCTACCTTTCTCCGTAAGTTTTACAGGAGTCTGCATCATGGCAAACTACTCTGCTGCGGTCTCTTCTGACGTTTCTTCTGCCACGGCTTCTGGCTCAGGTTCGGGAGCGGCGGCAGCGGGTTTGACGGGTTTGGGGCCGCGCATCAGTGCCAAATTAACAGGCTGTTTTGATTCTTCGCGATCGCCCCGTTTGCCTTTGCGGTCTGAGCGACGGTCTCCCCGGTCTTCGGTACGATCGGAAGAACGATCGGCGGTGCGATCAGCGCGTTTGGGGGCGGGCGGCGGCGTAGAAGATCTGGGTGCAGAATTTTGGGGCGCAGAATTTTGAGATTCTGAACTGTGAGACTCTGAGCTTTTAGACTCTGAAGGTTGAGAACTGTCGCCAGCAGGAGCGGACTGACGTTCAGATTTTTTGATGGGACGTTCTACCATGTTAATTTTTGTTGACTACTTTGCACGATACCTTGTTTTGGCACCTCCTGAACCGCTTTTTGGGCACTTAACTTTTGCGCGACTTTACGGTTATGCAGAAGTTTGGATTTTAGAGGCTAGATCCTGGATTTTCAGTCTAACGTCCAATGTCCAAGGTCTGGCTAAGGGCTTTGACTAAAGTTTCATTTTGCTCATGAGTGCCGATCGTGATGCGGAGTTTGTTGTCTAGTCCGGGTTGGTTAAAGTAGCGGACGAGAATGTTTTGAGCTTTGAGGTGTTGGTAGAGAAATTCTGCGGGCTGGAGAGGCTGTACCAGGAGAAAATTGGCTTGAGAATCCCACACTCGAAAGTTGAGGTGTCTCAGGTCGGCTGCGAGTCGAGTTCTAGAAGCTTTGATGCGATCGACACAAGCATTTTTGTAGCCCTGATCGAGAATGGCGGCCGCTCCGACAGTACAGGCGATCGCGTCGATGTTGTAGCTGTCTTTGACTTTGAATAGTTGACTCAACAGGTGAGGCTGTCCGATGCCAAAACCCAGACGCAATCCCGCGAGAGAATAGCCTTTGGACAAGGTTCTGATCAATAAAACATTCTCAAATTCTTTGACCAACTCTAGAGCATTCGTCTCAGCAAAATCGACGTAGGCTTCATCAATTACCAAAATGCCCGTCAGATGAGCGGCCAGTTTTCGCAGATCAGCGATCGCCACTCCATGCCCCGACGGACTGTTAGGCGACGCGACAAAGGTAACGGCTCCCTGAGCAGCAATCAAGCTTTCTAGCGACAATTCAAACCCTTCCCCGTAAGGAATCTCGACCACTTCGGCGGCTTGAATGGTAGTCAGCGTTTGATACAACACATAGGTCGGCGTGGGGTAGACCACTTTGCGTCCCGGTTCTGTACAAGCGCGAATCACGATATTCAACAAATCATCGCTACCGTTACCTACAATGATTTCATCGGGTGAAATGTCTAACACCTGACTTACCGCTTGTCTAAACTCATTTCCGTAGGGATTGGGGTAACGTCTGAGCCATTCACCGTCGATCGCGCTTAAAGCCTCGATCGCTTTGGGTGACGGAGGATAAGGATTCTCGTTGCTGTTGAGCTTGATGATTCCGCTCCCGTGTTTGGGCTGTTCACCAGGCTTGTAGCCAGCCATTGCTTGAATGTTAGAACGAAAATAGTCAGCCATTGCGATCGGGTGATGAGTTTGACTGTAAACGTTGGACTGGGGACACCAGACAGGGGAGCATTTGAAGCTTCTAGTCTAAAGTCTTGTCTAAAGTCTTGAGTCTAAAGTCCAAATAGATATTTTCTTGGCAGGATGACAGTCAGTAAATCATACTAACTCTATTGAATATATTATTGAACGCTCATCAAAGGTAAGCAAATGTTTCTAAAATTAGGGTTTCGGCTGTTGTTGACCTCGATCGCTCTTACAAGTCTATCTCCATCCGTCTTCGCGCAAGTTAAAAATTCTCCCGCTGACACAACTCAATGGGAGGTTGCACAATCCAAACAACAGTCTAAACAACCCAAAGTAGACCAACGTTCTTACACATTGAGCAATGATAACTGGACGATTACGATCGGTAACACAAATTCGTGGTCAGGCGTGAATGGCACTGGAAACCTCACTTACCGGGGCTGTGATACCCAAAATCGCTGCCTCAACTTAACCGGGGGACGAGTCACCTGTCGCGACGGAATCTGTCGAATTGGCTGGCGAAATCGAGACTACTCCTACGTTTTAGAAGAGCCGATGGACAACCCCGATCTCCCCACAGCGCCCGGATCTAGAACCGTTCTGATTGTCCGCAAAGGCGCAAAAGTAATCCTACGCGCCACAGGATTTACCAGCGTTGCCAATCATCGTTAGAACGCGATCGTCAGCCCAAAAGAATACGATCGACAAACTTCTCAATCAGTTGATTGGCGATCGGTGTTTCTTGCAACTCGCTCAACATTTGCTCCAAAACTTCTGGGTGATCAAAATAGCGATTTTGGTAGCGACGAATTCGGATTGCCAACTCTTGAGCATTCATTTCGGGGTGAAACTGAAACGCATAAAACGGTCTGTCTGGAATCTTGAAAGCGTGATAGGGGCACTGATCGGAGGATGCGAGTAAAACTGCATTTTGAGGTAACGCGATCGCTCGTTCTTTGTGTCCTGATACTGCCCAAAATCCATCCGGTACATCACAAAACAATAAATCATGCGTGGCCGCTGGCGTTAACCAAAGTGGATACGTTCCCACTTCCATCTTGTCTTTGTCTACAATCACTTTTCCACCCAGCGCTTCTACCACTGCCTGAAACCCAAAGCAGGATGCAAAAACAGGAATGCGCTGATCGACACAGCAAACTAAAAGACGCTCGATCGCAGGCACAAACGTATACACGTCAGGCTGAGTCACCGAAGCGTCGCTAGATCCGCCCACAAATAACGCATCAAAGCCATTGATCTGCGTCACCTCAAACTCAGGCGTTTTATAAACATCCAGCACCGAAAACTGATGAGCTTCTAAGCGACTGTAATGTACAAACGCATCAAACTCTTCCTGTCGAGTCAGGCTGTCATGACGAATTTGCAGCAGCAGAATCTTTAAGTCAGACCGATGTTTTGTCAAGCTACAATGCCTCAAATTGTGCAGTAAACCCCTCTAACAACAGGCACTCATCTTGAAATGATTCGGCCTCATCCACATTCTCGATCTGAAACTCCATAATGCGCCGCTCGTCGTCTTTCATCTTCTTGCTGGAGAGCGATTTTGCCCCATATTTGGCGACGATCGCATTAAAGTCTTTAGCATAGGTACGCCAACTATCCGCAGAACAGTAAACAATAACTCGCCACATAAAAACTTCTGTAAAAGGACGAGTCTATTGTCGCACTTGCGATGAGAAAATTTTGGACTCCCAACTTTGGACTTTGGTTTAATATCAGCTTGATCTTTCATAGCTATAGACTCTCAAACTCCCCTCCCTACGGCTTCCCCCCTAATCGAAGGTGTGATTTTCTGGCTCCCCGCCTGACTAAGGAAGGGTTGGGGGAAATCGAAGATCCATTGCATCTGATGCATCTAAGAAGTGATTTGTGTAACGCTCTGATTTGTGTAACGTTCAAATGGCCCTATTTGTAATGCAAAAAGAGCCGACTAAATTCATCAAAAAACGATCGCTAAATCAACCTATAAATCAAATCAAAAGCTGATCTAACGAATAGATTCAACGACTTTGACCGCTTCTTGTGGGCTGATATTGCGGCAGCGATTCAGTGCTGGGTTAACATCTGCCCCTGTAAATCGATAAAACGGGCCGCTTCCTATCCAGTTTGACAATAGAGTAGACCGATTGGCCGAACCAAATCTGCCCAACTCCAGCGTGGTTTTGCCATAGGTCGGATTGTTCACTGGAAAGCTTTTTTCACCCGATGGCAGGTCGCCAATTCCGCCGCTAGTGGCTTCGATCGCAAAGCAAAAATCTTGTGAAGTGTCGCGACCAAACTTGCGATAAATCATCAGATACCTCAGTCCGCCAATTCTCGCGTTGCGTTGGGCGTTGACCTGAATTTCGTCTAATCGAAACCCCAAAGGCACGTAAGAGAGGGACGCAGCCTTGAGTCCGGTGGCTTTGAGAATTTGCAGATGGGCTGGGCTAAGTTGAGCGTCTGGGTTCGGTTTAGCAGATTGAGCGTGGGCGGTTCCAGTCGTCATCACACTGAGGACGATCGCAGCTTTGACAAAGTTCTGAGAATTTTTCATTTTCTGCAAAAAGTTTAGGATATCCGATCTATTCCTGGAGTGGATGCTGTTTTCGGGCGTTTTTTGAAAATAGGTTTATACTCGATCGACAAGTCGAGTTAGTTCACTTGAACTAGCGAATGATCACAAAACCTGATCAATTCCTTGCCGAATTTAAGAACTACATATAGAGTAGTAAGACATCTTTTTGTCACCTCAACGCTATATATGAGACAGGGAGTCCCAAATGGTTCGAGACATTGAACGAATTAGACCCAGAGACCTTTCAGATCCAAATGTCCAAACTTCAGGACAGCTAAACGGGCAGTTTCCCCCATCGGCACCTGCTGCAAACCCTGTCTTTTACCGTACCTACAGCCGCAAAATTGCTGACGATCGCCGTGAATCCTGGCAAGAAGTCAGCGATCGCACCATTCAAGGACTCGCCGAACTGGGACACTTTACCGCAGAAGAGCGCACTTTGATCGAGAAGATGCAGCAGTCGATGCGCTGTCTACCGTCTGGACGCTGGCTGTGGGTGGGCGGCACGGGTTGGATTGCTAAACCCGAAAACTTCTCAGGCTCCTACAATTGCACCAGTACCAATGTGACCGACTGGCGATCGTTCGGCTTGATGATGGATCTGGCCATGATGGGATCGGGGACAGGTGCCGTTTTAGAACCCAAGTACACAAGCCAACTTCCAGTCATTCGCAATCGCTTGAAGATTCGATCAGTTAGTGAAATCGGGTCTCAGCCTGTCGATCAGCGTCAAGACCAGACAGAACTCTTTGTCGAAGGCAATCAGGTGACGATTCGAGTCGGTGACAGTCGTCAGGGTTGGGTGGCTTCTTACCAGAGCTTATTAGAACTCTCAACCGACGATCGCTTCACCAGTGATGTAGAAATCATCGTTGACTTGAGCCATGTCCGCCCCGCAGGTGAGCGCCTCAAAGGATTTGGCGGTGTGGCTAACCCTGTCCGACTACCGGGACTATATGAACGCTGTGCTACGGTTCTCGATCAGGCGATCGGTCGTCAACTCACGTCTGTCGAGTGCTGCATTCTCATTGACGAAGCCGCCGCCTGTGTCGTGGCCGGCAATATTAGGCGCTCAGCGGGGATGCGTCAAGGCAGTAGTGAAGATGTAGAGTTTGCTGGGGCGAAAGATAACCTTTGGCAACAAGATGCTGAGGGCAATTGGCGAATTGACCCCGATCGCGATGTTCTTCGCATGGCCAATCACACTCGCGTCTATCATCATCAGCCCACTGAGCAAGAATGTATCGATGCCGTTCGCAAGCAGTTTTACTCCGGGGAAGGCGCGATTCAGTATGCACCCGAAGCGATCGCTCGCTCTAACGCAGATATTCTCACCACACTGGAACTAAAGACTGAGTTTCTACGGGCTTACAACGCAGGTCAAGGGCAACAATGGATACAAGAATATTATCCAAAAATGCCGACTCAAGAATTAGAACATCGGCTGGGACGCTACGGACTTAACCCATGTGGGGAAATTTTGGGAGAAAATTTTCACTGTAACCTTTCTGAAGTTCACCTCAATCAGCTTGATCCGTTTAACTTCAACGAACAAGAAGAAGCCTTTACAGCGGGTGCGTTGTCGGTTGCGGCATTGTTGAACCACAAGTTTAATGAGCCTCGCTATCAGTATTCTCGTGAGCTTGATCCGATCGTCGGTGTTTCCTTCACCGGACTTTTCGATTTCTTTGTGAATGCTTTTGGCGTGGAGTGGCTGCGTTGGTGGGAGGCGGGTAGACCTGATACGGTCACGGGCTTACAGTTCAAGCAAAAAGAACAGGAGTATCTAACTCGCTGGCGAGAAATCGTGCATCAAGTAGTTGGAGAGTATTGCGATCGTCACAACCTGCGTCGCCCCAATCGCTGCACCACCGTCCAACCTGCCGGAACCAAATCGCTGCTAACGGGCGCAAGTCCTGGATGGCACCCGCCCAAAGCCCAACGGTTCATTCGTCGGATTACGTTCCGCAAAAACGATCCGGTAGCGATGGCTTGTCTAGATTATGGTTACAGCATTGTCCCTTCCCAATCTGACAAAGACGAAGCGGGTAACTTGCTGAATGATCCGTTTGATCCGCGCTGTACTGAGTGGTTAGTTGAAATTCCGGTCGAAGTGCCTTGGGCCAGCATTCCAGGAGCCGATGAGATTGAGATCGAAAAGTTCTCAGCGATCGCTCAGATGGATTTCTATTTGCAAGTTCAGCGCTACTACACGGCTCACAATACCAGCGCAACTATTGAACTTCGCGAAGATGAGATCGAAGCGTTGGCATCTCGAATCTATCAAGCGATCGACCAAAACGAAGGCTACATCAGTGCTGCATTGTTAGCGCGATTTGATGCACCTTTCCCCCGGTTGCCGTTTGAGAAAATCGATCGAGCCACCTTTGAGCAGCTTCAACAACAAGTGCTTTCACGCCAGAAGACGACCGATTTCTACACGGCTCTGACTCGCTACGATTCGGGTGAAGTGGTCGCCGAAGGGCCAGCCGGATGCGATAGCGATAAGTGCATGATGCCTGAGAAAAAGGGTAACACTTAACTATCCCTTAAAAATGCTCTCAACCTGAACTCCTCGTTTTCTGTATTAACAGCGGGGAGTTTATATTGAGAGATGAGTCTGAGCAGTAAATTATGAAGCGTGATTGGAACTTGCTACGTTGTGTTTTGAGAGAAGCAGAATCTTGCGAGAGTGGACATCCACTAGTACTTACCCAAGGAATTTATGGAGGGGATCATTACGCACTGGATATTGGTGAACGCGATTTTCTAGAAGTGTGTAGACACATAGAACTTCTTGGCGATGGTGGTTTGGCTGTTGTTAGAATTCTTGGAGGCAATTCGTTAAGTTTAGCAGGGGTTGTAATTGACCGTTTAACAATGTTAGGTCACAGCTTTCTTGAGGCGGCACAGGATGAAGATCGATGGCAAAAAGCCGTGATAAGTGCTGATGAAAAAGGTGGTCTACTTCAAGAATTAATTAGTAGGCTGCAACATTCGAGTAAAGTTACAACTCAAGAAGTGAACAAGTCATCAAGAGAAAACTATGTAGACCCGAATATCATCGAAGAGCTGCGCTCAGTGGAAAGTTGTGAGTTTGATCTATCAAAAGTTGTTCGATTTTGTGAGGAGTTAAACAGTTCTTTCGTCGCAGAAAATTACATAGCAACAACTCTTCTGATACGGGCACTCATCAACCACATCCCACCAATCTTTGGTCAAAAGACATTCCCGCAAGTAGTTAGCCAAGTATCTAAAAGCCGTCGTGAGCTATTTAGCCCGTTAGAGAATGTAGCAAGAGATGTCGCTGATTTACATAATCATGACCTAGTGCGTCACAAGGAAAATTTGCCGACGCGGAATCAAGTTGAGCCATTCAAGCCAAATCTAGAGGTTTTGTTGCAGGAACTAATCGTAGAAATTCAGAAATCTAAATAGTTGTTTGGGTAACTGATGCCAGAAGTATCTGAACGGGCTCAATTGTGGAAGAGGTAGCAAAGCTTGAAAACTGATTGCTCCAACTCATCCTTTCATGCAAAGGCGATCGACTGCTCACATACTTCATCAGTTGCGATTGAGGCGAGTATTTTAGCGATCGCGCACGATCGAGTTCCCATCGCGTTAGATAATTGAGAGAAGTCGATCGGGCGCAGGCAGGTGGTCAACCCGTCCTCGACTATCAAAGCTAAAATAAACCCTATGGAACAAGAAGTCATCACCCTCCTCTCTAGCCGCGAAATTGACAAAATGCGTCGTGCCGGACACCTAGCCGCACAGCTACTCGACCACCTCGAACCCCTCGTCAAACCCGGCGTGACGACCCTGCAACTCAATGACGAAGCCGAACGCTGGACACAGGCACACGGAGCCAAAAGCGCACCCCTCGGCTATCACGGCTTTCCCAAATCGATCTGCACCAGCGTCAATGAAGTTGTCTGTCACGGCATCCCCAACGCTAAACAAATTCTCAAAGACGGCGACATTATCAATATCGACGTAACCCTGATTCTCGACGGC
Organism: Phormidesmis sp. 146-20; assembly: GCF_052939475.1. NCBI lineage: Bacteria > Bacillati > Cyanobacteriota > Cyanophyceae > Leptolyngbyales > Leptolyngbyaceae > Phormidesmis > Phormidesmis sp. 146-20. Next base: position 14,809 of record NZ_JBJPHT010000035.1, on the reverse strand, counting down.
TACCACGGCGACACCTCCAAAATGTACCTCGTCGGCGAGCCGTCCGCTTTGGCCAAACGACTCGTCGAAGTCACCGACAAATGCCGTCATCTGGGAATCGAGCAGGTCAGACCTGGCGCAAAAATCGGCGACATCGGGGCAGCCATTCAGGAATATGCAGAGTCTCAAGGGTTCTCCGTAGTGAGAGATTTTGTGGGTCACGGCATCAGCAATATTTTTCACACCGCGCCTCAGATTCCTCACTATGGCAAACGCGGCACGGGTAAAAAGCTGCGTCCCGGCATGGTCTTTACGATCGAACCCATGATCAACGAAGGCACCTGGGAAGTCGAAGTTCTCAAAGACAAATGGACGGCCGTCACCAAAGATCGTAAACTCTCAGCCCAATGCGAACATACGCTCGTCGTTACGGCAACCGGGTATGAAATTTTGACGCAGAACTAAACGCTGAACTAAGAGAAAGTAGATTCTGCTACCTGGGGGGCGTTACACAACTGTCGCAGACTGGATCGAAACTCTGCATCTAGATAGTGACTTTGCAGAGTTTGCCACTGTTCGCAGGCATGAGCAACATTGCGATCGAGATGTCGAGCCACCGTCGGACAACTCTCCTCAAGAGAAACCTGTAATCGCGTTATCAAATAATCTTGCATCACAGCGCTGTCTTGAATCTGCCCCAACACTTCTTGAATCGTTTTGAACTCATCCACCTGAGCGGCGTAGCGATCGTCATAAAAATCGACAAACAACTCCGTCTGATAGCGCACTCGTTTCATCTGCTTGCGAAGGTCGTGTAGCGTCAGGCTGTGCTGTTTGAGAAATTGCCCGATCGTCTCAGGGTCGATAGGTTGAATCGTCGCCTGACCATTTTCAAACGTGGCACCAACCAACCAGGCAGGATGCAGCAGCGTTTCACTGATCAGAGGCAGCAAGAGATCAGGCAGCACTTCTAGAATGGGGAATTGGGCGATCGCTCTACACTGAGGGTTTTCTAGCCAGTGATCGAAGCCATCTTTGAGATCTTGATATCGGTTGCTCTTTAAAGTCTGTTTTAGCTGATCAAAGTCCTGTTTGCGCTGCTTGTGCATTTTTTTGAGCAGGCTAGCTAGTTCTTCCCGCTCGGCTTTGGGCAAATCGGTTTGCTGCTGAGTTTCAAGTTCGGCGGTCAACACATCCAGATCGCGAACTGCTCCAAGGGTTTGAGCAATTTTGGAAAGACGACGATCGCTGACTCCTTTGGGCAACTCGATCGCAAACCCAAACACCTGAATAGCCGTTCTCAACCGCCGAATTCCCACCCGCATCTGGTGCAAACATTCTGGATCTTTGTCCTGCAAAACGTCCGCTTCATGTTTGACAAACTTTTTGAAATGTTTGGCGATCGCCTGGTAAGCAAAGTTCTCTAGCGTTTCCTCTTGAGCAGGCTTTTGCATTGGCTTCTCTAGGGTTGTCTTCATAGCTGTCGGTATCTATCATCATCTAGCAGGATAAGAGAACGCTAACCTCTTAATCTTCCTGCTAATGGGATAACTCCTTAAAAACAGGGGAGAATTAAAGGCTGATCGGAGAATTTGTTAGAACTGATTAGTTAGAGTTTATTAGTATTTAAGACAAGAATAGGGATATGTGAGATTAGCGATGCAGGTTGAACTGATTGCCCGATCGCCTGAAGGTAACAAAAGTGGCCAAAGTGTTCTATTTATTCACGGTGCCTATCATGGCGCATGGTGTTGGGAAGAACATTTTCTAGATTATTTTGCTCAGTCGGGATATTTTGCCTACGCGCTCAACTTGCGAGGACATGGAAATAGTGACTCAAGCTCTCAAAAAGTTAGTTTTAGTGAATATTTGGAAGATATCGATCGAACAATACAAAAAATTGAGAAACTGACCATTCTAGTAGGTCATTCACTGGGTGGGATGCTGGTTCAAAAATATATTGAAAAAAACTCTGTGCCTGCCGCAGTCATCATGTCTACAAGTACACCGTCAGGATTGCGTGCCGTAGGACTTCGCTTTCTTCGCCTTTATCCTGCTAAAACAATTCAAATGCTGTTGACTTCTAACCCAGATGTTTTGTGGCATTCTTCACAAGTCATTCAAAGCTTTTTCCTACCCAACAAGCTAACCGAAGAGGAAAGAAATCGATACAGTCAGAAAATTGTAAATCAATCTGAATCCGGATATTTAATGTTAAAAGAGCTAACGTCTCTAAAGTTTAATCGCCCTGTGAAACCTCAGCAGGTATTAGTCATTAAGGGTACAAAAGATCCCTTAGTTCCAGACAAGGAGTGTACAGAGATTGCTAATATTCACCACACAAAGCCTATCTTGCTAAGCGACCTTTCTCACGATCTAATGTTGGGAGAAGATTGGAGGATTTCGGCAGACATCATTTTAGAATGGCTCCAATCTCAAGGTCTAAATTAGGCTTACATACCTAGTTGACCTGGGATGAGTTCAAAACTGGTTGCAGTCGCGGAACTCGATCGCCACAAACCGAAACATCCTCTTTTGAAAGCGCTACCATAAAACGAGCAGATTTACACTCAATCTAGGAATTTAGATGGCACCTAGCACATAATTTCTACCGAAAAAACACTGGTTTTTATTTGTTCTGTGAAATTTTCGCGAGAAAATTATGTAATTTTGACAAAGAATTGCTTGAGGGGTTTCACCCTACACCCCAAAGGTGACATACTGTGTTCAGTAGATGCACCCTGATGACAGGGGGAGTTGCGAGATGCGACCCTCCCTTTTTTCTTATCTATCGGCTCTCTGAAATCATCCTCTACCCCTTTGACTTGATATAATCCGCTCTCATGGATCGATAAGGGAAGGGAGATAGGATTATGGCAGATTGGCAGCAGGTTTCGGGTGGGGTGACAGCCCCCAAGGGATATCGATCGACAGGCATCACCGCAGGACTCAAGCCGTCCGGTCTCCCTGACTTAGCACTGATTGTCTCTGATGCAGACGCGATCGCTGCCGGAGTATTCACCACTAGCCAAACGAGAGCGCCTGTCATCGATTATTGTCGAGAACGCCTTCAGGCAAAGTCGATCGCCCGCGCTATTCTCTGCAACGCCGGACAGGCCAACGCCGCCACCGGGACTCAAGGCATGATCGACGCGCTAGAATCTGCCCAACTCGTGTCTCAAGCCTTAAACATTTCCTCAGATTTAGTCTTGCTGGCCTCGACGGGCGTGATCGGGCAGCGGATTAAAATGGATGCCATGCGATCGGGCATTCCCCAACTAATTGCCAGCTTGAGCGAAACGGGTTCGGAGACGACCGCTAGAGCCATCATGACGACGGATTTAGTTCCTAAAACGATCGCTTTAGAAACGATGATTGGCGATCGTCCCGTCCGGATGGGAGGCATTGCTAAAGGGTCAGGCATGATTCACCCCAATATGGCAACGATGCTGTCTTTTGTCACTTGTGATGCGGCGGTGTCGTCCCAACTGTGGCAACAAATGCTGAGTCGAGCCGCCGATCGCAGCTTCAATCAAATTACGGTCGATGGAGACACCAGCACCAATGACACGCTGATTGCTCTGGCCAATGGTCAGTCTCGCACCCCCGCTATTACCGAAATGGGAGCCGATGCCGACAAGCTAGAAGCGATGTTGACAGAAGTGTGTACCTACTTAGCGAAAGCGATCGCGCGGGATGGTGAAGGCGCCACCTGTCTGATCGAGGTGCAAGTTTCGGGGGCCCCAGACGATGATGGTGCTCGGCAAATTGCCAAAACGATCGCAGGGTCTTCTCTCGTCAAGTCCGCAATTTTTGGTCGCGATCCCAACTGGGGGAGAATTTCGGCCGCTGCGGGACGGGCAGGCATCCCCTTTGAGCAAAGCGAACTTCAGATCAAGCTGGGCGACTTTTTGATGATGCAAAACGGACAACCTCAAATGTTCGATCGTCCTTCTGCCAGCGATTATCTCAAACAAGCCGCCGCCGGAGCTTATCTGCAAGCAGACACCGTTCTCATCTCAGTCAGTGTCGGCAACGGATCAGGAAGCGGCAAAGCCTGGGGCTGCGATCTTAGCTACGACTATGTGAAGATCAACGCAGAATACACGACTTGACATCCTCTACGCCCACGGTGAATCTTCATTCCACAAACTAGCAAGACCACTTCCTCCCTCATCCCTCCTAATCCGGGTCTTGCAAATACCGCCGAGGATTGCCCTTTTGTCCTGGTTGCGCTTGCTGACGATACCAGCGTTGCCAATTTTTGGAACTGCGAATCGCTAACCAGAGTAACAGTAGGGCAATAATTCCCCCTTGGCGAGGCGCATCAAAGGCAAATAGTACCAGCGCAACACACAAAATATCTTGAAAAAAAATAATCCATAAAGGTAAACCGCTCAAACGGTAAAACCAGCCGACCTGCACCAGTTGTAAGACCAGGGCCAGCAAGCCTCCCACCGCCCCTAATAGATTAGACAACCAGCCGGGAACATCGGTTGCTTGGGCGATCGCCATTCCCATCATTGCCCCCACCATCGGACTGAGCAAAAGTTGAACGATTTGTAGCGATCGCTGTCCAACGCGATTCTTTGATGCGAAGATTTCCAACAGCGACCAACTGACCAGCACACCCAGCACGATCGGCGGCGACAGACGAGACAAAATGGGCACCCGCGACCACAACTCTCCTCCAAAGACGAGACCAATGACCAGCAGCGGTAGGGCAATTCTCATTCCTGCGGCCGCCGACGCAGAGAGAACGGCCAGGAGAAGTTCAATCATGGGCTAAGAAGGGTTATCAAGAGGGGCAGACAGTTAAAGCCGTTTGGGGGCGACGAACTTCAGGAATCGTTTCTTCATCGTGAAGGAACCTCATCTATCTTTGCATTTGCTTTCTAGATAAGCCGGAAAAATAACAGTTATGGCAGATTCTCTCTTATCGGATGCGGCTCGACAGTTAGAACGGGCACTAAAGTACACTTCGGTTTCTGAGGATACGATCGAGTCGCTCAAATTTCCCAAAGCCAGCCTTACGGTTTCGATTCCGGTGCGAATGGATGATGGGTCGCTGAAGGTGTTTCAAGGTTATCGGGTTCGTTATGATGACGCTCGCGGGCCAGGTAAGGGAGGTGTGCGCTATCATCCCAACGTTTCGCTTGATGAGGTGCAGTCTCTATCGTTTTGGATGACGTTTAAGTGTGCGGCGCTGAGTTTGCCGTTTGGGGGCGCAAAAGGGGGCATTACGGTCAACCCCAAAGCGCTGTCTCGACTCGAATTGGAGCGGTTGAGCCGGGGGTATATTGACGCGATCGCTGACTTTATTGGCCCCGATGTCGATATTCTGGCTCCCGATGTCTACACCAACGCGATGGTTATGGGCTGGATGATGGATCAATACAGCATTATCAAGCGGCAGCTTAGTCCCGGCGTGGTGACGGGCAAGCCGATCGCAATGGGAGGCAGTCTAGGACGGGAAGCGGCGACGGCGATGGGGGCGTTTTATGCGATTGAAGCAATTTTGCCGAAGTTCGATCGCGTTCCACAAACCACAACCGTCGCCGTTCAAGGGTTTGGCAATGCAGGAGGGACGCTGGCGGACTTGCTATTCAAAGCGGGCTACAAGGTGGTGGCGGTCAGCGATTCTCAAGGCGGAATCTATGCCAAAAATGGGTTAGATATTCCCAGTGTGCGCCAGTTCAAAGATTCGACTCGTGCAATGAAAGCCGTTTATTGTGAAGGGACGGTCTGCAACATTGTGGATCACGAGGTGATTACCAATGAGGAACTGTTGGCGTTAGACGTGGATATTCTGATTCCTGCCGCATTAGAAAAGCAGGTTACAGAAACAAACGCTCCCGCAGTCAAAGCCAAACTAATTTTTGAAGTGGCCAACGGGCCGATCACCTCTGCCGCCGATCCCATTCTTGAAGCTAAGGGAATTTATGTCTTTCCTGACATTTTGATCAATGCAGGAGGCGTAACCGTCAGCTACTTTGAATGGGTGCAAAACCGCAGCGGCATGTACTGGACGATCGGCGAAGTCAACCAGAGCCTTCAGCGCAAAATGATCGACGAGACAGAACAAATCTGGACGATCGCGCACACCCACTCCATTCCCATGCGAACGGCCGCCTACGTTCACGCTTTAAATCGACTAGGAGAAGCGATCGATGCCAAAGGGACTCGCCTCTACTACAACGCCCACTAAAGACAACAGACTGGAGACCATGGACTGGAGACACGGGACGTTGGACATCAAATGCTGCTCTGTCCAGAGTTTAAAGTCCAGAGTCCCGCTTAATTTTGAGGTGCGATCGACAAGGTGTAAGGATTGCGTCCCTGGGCACGATCGCCCACATAGACTTGATACTTTCCTTTTGTCCAGCGTCCTGGAATTTCGATTTTGCCACCCGACAGGCTATCGGCTTGCACACAGAAGTTTTGCCCTTGAGATCCGGTAATTAGTAGCGTCGGTTCGCCTGATCCTTGAAGGCTAAAGCGAAGATTGGCATCAGCCGTCACCTGGATAACGTGATTGGGCGTATTGTTAATAAACCCTGCACAGCTTGCATCTTTTTTAGGGCCGCCAGAAGTTCCATTCAGGGTCATGGTTTGCGAGTTTGGAGCGATCGCAACTGTTTGACTCACTGCAAGATTTCCGATTGCCAAAACAGCGGCCAGCGCAGTCGGAATTGTTGCCCAACGAGATAGTTTCATCGATTTCACCCTCAACAGAGACGAGACTTAATAGATTTAGTATCGCAAGCCACGAAAGTCCTTAAGAGCCGAGTTGTTACTGTTTGTGAAGTGTCACGGGGAAGGAGCGCCAAGCCTTTACACAATCAGGGTTTTCATACCAGCTCATACTTTGATGCTGCGGACTTTAGACTCTGGACTCTGAACTTCAGATTTTGGACTTCAGATTTTGGACTTCAGACTCAGACAAAACAGCATTAGAGCCTAACGCACATTCCTTTATTTCTTAAGACGACCAAAGTTCTCGGAGGTTTCTAATGAAAACATCGTGAAGGCTAAAAAAGATTACGCTATCTCAGATGAAAACACGATATGAGTTTTGAGTAGAAGCTTCCTAACCCCATCCCCATGAACGACCTCGACATTCGAGAATGGCTACTCACTAACGGGCTAGGCAGCTTTGCCAGTGGCACCATTTGTGATGCGCGTACTCGCACCTATCATGGGTGGTTGATGGCGGCGCTTGATCCCCCCGATCGCTGCACGCTACTGCTTTCTCACATTGATGCCAGTCTAGAAATCGCTGGATTTGTCTTCTCACTGGGGACAAACTTTTGGCATGACGGTACGGTGTCTCCAAAAGGGGAAATGCTGCGATCGTTCTCGCCTGATCCGGTGCCGACCTGGGTTTGGCAACAAGATGACTGGGCATTGACTCGTCAGATTCTCATGCCCTACGGGTTAGAAAAGCAGGATCAAGAAGCGTCTGGTTTACCTGAGTTTAGTCATCGTGTGTTGATGCAATATCGCTATCAGGGGCAAAAAGCAGCGGTTTTGAGATTGCGTCCTTTGATCGGCGATCGCCCCATTCATCAACAGCAACACCAATCCCCTGATCTGAGCTTTTCTCAACTGGTCGAGCCACACCATCTGAGTTTGCAATCGATGCGGCCGGGTCAAGTCGGAACCCCGTGGCAGCTTTGCTGGAGTCAAGGACACTATCAGCCTGACAGCGTTTGGTACTGGAATTTTCACTATCCCGAAGAAACTCAACGCGGTTTAAATGATTGCGAAGATCTCTATAGTCCAGGATACATTTCAACCAGACTGCACGCTGGAGAAATGATCACATTAGAAGCAAGCGTAGGATTGACAGCCGAATCACTAAAGCTCACCAGCGAAACGTTTGATCGCGAACTCCAACAACAAACCGATCGGATTGCACCCTTGACCAACACAGCCTCATCAAACTTTCAGAAAAAACTATTAGAAACGAGCGATCGCTTTGTCGCCTTTAGAAGCACAACCGGAACGCCAACGCTGATTGCGGGTTACCCCTGGTTTAGAGATATCGGACGCTTTACCTTAATCTCACTTCCTGGATTAGCCCTGACGACACAACGCTATTCACTGGCGCGATCGCTATTAAAAACACTCGGACAATACTGCTATCAAGGGCTGATTCCCAATGGCTTTGCCGAACCTGACGGAAAGCCCATCTACAACAGCATCGACACCTCACTCTGGTGGATCGAAATGCTCGGACTCTATCTAGAAGCCAGCCAAGATTGGGACTTTCTCACTCAACAGTACGGCGTAGTCAAACAAATCTACAAATCTTTTACAGCCGGGACGCTTTACAACATTCGCATTGATGCCTCCGATGGACTGGTGATTTGGGATGATGCCACGATCGCCCTCACCTGGATGGATGCCCGCGTCCACGATCGACCCGTCACTCCCCGTCGAGGCAAACCGATCGAAGTGAATGCGCTCTGGTATTCTGCGTTGTGTTGGGCCACTCAGTGGGCTACGGCTTTGAGTCGATCGGATACCACCAATGCTGCCCTCGTCAACCAAGCCCGTCGCTATGCCGATCAAGCCAGTCAGGTAAAGCAGTCTCTTCAGCGATTTTGGAATGCCGATCGCAGCTATCTATTTGACGTGATCACCCCAGACGATCGCAGCGACCCGACCCTTCGACCCAATGCAGTTTTGGCTCTGTCGCTTCATCACTGTGCGTTTTCTTCAGACCAGGCAAGACAGATTTTGCAGGTGGCCCGCGATCGACTCCTGACTCCCTATGGCTTACGAACGCTTGACCCTACTGATCCCAATTATCAAGGACGCTATGAAGGCGCGGTCTGGACGCGAGAATTGGCTTACCATCAGGGCACAGTTTGGAGTTGGTTACTCAGTCCTTTTTTGCGGGCATGGAATCATTTTTATGCGGATTGTCCCCTGCTATTTGATTGGCAGCCGTTGCAGACTCATCTAGAGCAGCAGGTTTGTTTGGGCGCGATTTCAGAATTGTTTGATGGCGATGCACCGCATCTACCGAGAGGAGCGATCGCCCATGTCGGCACCATTGCCGAACTTTTACGCTGCTTAGACGAATGCACAGACTTCTAACCAAGTTTCATTTCATCCAAAAATGTTGCGATAAATCAAGAGTGATTGCTGGGTTGATCAACTCAAGTCAATTGTCAGGAAATCATGTTAAAAACTAAAAGAAATCTTAAATTCTTCTGCTTTTGAATCACTGCGCGGTAGAGAGCCTTTCCCATCGTTTTACTTGAGCTTGATCGCCCCAAAACCAGGAGCAATCCGCAAACTCATTCACCCGGAGGCTGTTATGTCGGGACTCATTCCCAGACCTCAGAGAGAGCGTCACTTGCCTAACTTAGATCATTGGAATGAGCCGTTTGAGCCAGAAGTAGCGGCTTCTAGCAGGGTGACGAATGCCTCTCAGGAGCACGACCGCGTGGTGGTGTTGGTCGATGGCTCTAATCTGTTTTATGCAGCATCGGTCTTGAGTGTTGGCATCGATTATGCAAAGCTTCTGCAATTTTTAGTCGGGGGGCGGCGACTGGTACGGGCTTACTTTTACACCGGAGTCGATCGCAGTAACGAAAAACAACAGGGATTTTTACTTTGGATGAGCCGCAACGGATATCGCGTCGTTGCTAAAGAGTTAATTCAGTTTCCAGATGGCACTCGTAAGGCTAATTTGGATGTTGAAATGGCGGTCGATATGTTGAGGTTGTCAGGTTGTTGTGACACGATCGTTTTGCTTAGTGGAGATGGAGATCTCGCTTATGCAGTCAATTCGGTTAGTTATCGGGGCGTGCGGGTCGAGGTGGTGAGCCTTTACTCAATGACCAGTGACAGCTTGATCAATGTGTCTGACCTCTACACCGATCTGGCAACCATCAAAGACCAAGTTCAGCGAGAGGAAAGCGATCTCTCCGAGTTACCCTCCAGGGGTCGCGAATCTCAGTCACCCACCTGGCTAAATATTCGTCGTGATTGAGTTCGATTTGCTCTTGTTTATTCTTGTTTATTAGTGTGAATTTGATGGATGCGGCTTCGGTGTTGACGGCTTCTGCCCCCCAAGCTGCCAATTTTAGGGGACTTTAAGAGTGACTTGAATTGATCGTTTTAGCTGCGATCGTAGATGCACTAAAATCAAGATCGAGCCTTTTGGAGAAAAAGAAATTGCCTACTCTCGGCGTTAACATTGACCACATCGCCACTATTCGTCAAGCACGACGCACTGTAGAGCCTGACCCCATTGCGGCCGCCGTCCTCGCAGAACTAGCCGGAGCTGATGGCATCACCGTTCATCTGCGCGAAGACCGTCGCCACATTCAAGACCGGGATGTACGGCTGTTGCGTCAGACGGTGAGAACTCATCTCAATCTAGAAATGGCAGCGACTGATGAAATGGTGGCGATCGCCCTCGATATCAAACCCGATTACGTCACCCTCGTCCCCGAAAAGCGTCAAGAAGTCACGACCGAAGGCGGATTAGACATTGCAGGGCAGCGCGATCGTATGCAGCAAGTCGTCGCCCAACTCCAAGACGCTCACATTCCGGTCAGTTTATTCATTGATGCAGATTCTCACCAGATTGCAGCCTCCGCCGCCACAGGCGCAAAATTTATCGAACTCCACACCGGACAGTATGCCGAAGCTCACAGCGAGTCCGATCGCCAAAAAGAATTAGAACTCTTAGCCAAAGGCTGTGAACAAGCGATCGCCGCCGGCCTGCGCGTGAATGCGGGACACGGTTTGACTTATTGGAATGTTTTTGCGATCGCAGGTCTCCCAGGCATGGAAGAATTGAATATTGGACACACGATCATCAGCCGGGCCGCCCTGGTCGGGTTAGAACGAGCCGTGCGCGAGATGAAACAAGCGATTCGAGGAGAACTTTGAACGTGAAGATCTTGGCTTAGGATCGTGAATTAAACAACCTGTAATTCTCGCGATTTCGCGTCGTTTAATTCGGCTTCTGCCCCCTAAATCCCCCAAATTTGGGGGACTTTGAACCGCGAAACTGCCTCAAATTCTAGAATGTCTGCTTTCTCAAAGTCTCCCAGAATGCGGGATTTAGGGGGCGAAGCAACCAGGCAATCATCGACCTTATTCAATTCACGATCCTTAGAGATTCGTCGAACCTCACACTCAAACCGCCCAAATCATCCTTTTGCCATCCAAACTACAAATTTAAGCAAATGACGACTTACTATTACGTTTTGGCCAGCGAGAAATTTCTCATCGATGAAGAACCGATCGCAGAAGTGATCAAGGAACGAACTCGCAATTATCGAGAAAACGAAAAGGAAATTGATTTTTGGCTAATTCGTCAGCCTGCCTTTTTGGAAGCGCCCGAATTGGCATCCGTCAAAGCTGGCTGTCCGCAACCCGCAGCGGCGATCGTGTCTACCAATCCTCAATTCATCACCTGGCTAAAACTGCGATTAGAATACGTGATCACCGGGCAGTTTGAGGCTTCAGAAACCATTCCTCAACCGCTTGCGTCACTGTCTTCTGTCTCATAGGCGCTTCGGATTTCAGAGATTAGATTGAAGCTCATCGGTAAAATCACTCAAACCCGTCCGACTAAATTTGAAACAAATCGCCTGAGACCGTCTAAAATCTAGAATCCAAAAGTCAAAACTCACTATGACTCGATCGTTACAGGTATTTCTTACAGTTGCAGGGTTGGCGATGACGGCCACAAGCACGATGGCGCAGACCTCCTATCCTCAGTGTCAGCCCCCCAAGTCCGGCGAGTATCTGTTATTGGTTCTCAACAAAACTTCAGAAACCCAGTCCAAAGTCCGGAGTGTGTTGCCCAACAATGCAGATGCGACGGTCTGTAACTACCTGGAAAATGTGGTGACTCGTGTGAGTGGCTTTAGTTCGGTTGAGACGGCTAACTCGTGGGCCCAATACCTCACCCAAACCGTTGGACTCCAAGCCTTTGTCGCCCGCTCAACTCAGACTCCGACAGCGACTCGCCCCCCCGAACCTGCACCTCTGTCGGCCAAAGCCTCTGATCCATCGACCTACAACCCTCAACCGCTTGGGACTGGATATGCCGTCTTGGTCAGCTACTTTGATCGTCCAGAATTGGCGGGACAAGTCCAGCAGGCATTGAGCAAAGAAGTGGGTCTGGTCTCCTATGGTCAGCGTCCCTATCTGTTAGCCATTCAAACGACGGATCAGGCGATCGCTAACTCAACTTTACAGAAACTCAGCGATCGCGGCTTTTGGGCGATGGTTGTCGATAGCCGTCGCGTCACCCTTTTGAGATCTGCGGTGAGTGTGCCTGCGATCGGCGGCAGATAGCTTTACTTCAAATTATTTACTTTAGATTAAAGGCAAACTCGGCGACACAAGAAATCGCAATTCCCAAAATCGAGCCGACAATCACCTGAACGGGCGTGTGTCCGAGCAGTTCTTTGAGACGTTCTTCAGTAAATTGATGTTCGCCCTGAAAGAATTCGTCGATCATCTGGTTGAGAATTTGTGCCTGCTTTCCGGCTGCCCGTCTCACACCCGCCGCATCATACATGACGATAATGGCAAACACGGTGGCGATCGCAAACTCACTGCTGGCCCATCCCGATGTCTGCCCGACTCCTGCCGCCAGCGCTGCTACCAACGCCGCATGAGAACTGGGCATTCCACCACTTTCGACCAAAACCTTCAAGTTAACCTTCTGATTGACGACTAACTCAACCAATAGCTTTGTAGCCTGAGCAATCAAACACGCGACGAGAGCGATCAGCAGCACTCGGTTGTCTAAAATGGTGCCAAAGTCCTGCATAGGGGGGAGGGATGAGGGATGAAAGGGTTTGGTGGGTTGTTCAGTTGGTTTGAATCGGCACTTTTTATCGGTAGTTCTTAGTGGGTTCGGGCGGTGATAAAGTCCGCGATCGCCATCAGAGGTAGGGCGCGATCGCCAAATCCTGATACGTCTGACTTGGCTTGCTCGACGAGTTGTTGGGCTTGTTTTTTGGATTCGTCGATGCCCCAAAAGCTGGGATAGGTAGCTTTTTGAGCGCGCAGATCTTTGCCGACTGATTTGCCCAATTCTTCTTGAGTGGACGTGATATCTAAGACATCATCGACGATTTGAAAGGCTAGTCCGATCGCTTGAGAATATCGAGTCAATTTCTGAACATCTGTTTCGGAGGCCCCGGCTAAAATAGCGCCACTGACCACCGAAGCTTCGAGTAAAGCGGCCGTTTTGTGGGCGTGGATGAAATTGAGCGTCTCAATCTTGACATCACAAACGCCTTCACAATGGAGGTCAACAGCCTGTCCGCCGACCAGTCCCGCAGCCCCGACGGCCCGCCCCAATCGAGCAATGACTTTGACGAGACGATCGGCAGGCACGTTCTGAGTTTCTTCCGCAATATGCTCAAAAGCGTAAGCCAGCAGCCCATCGCCCGCCAAAATCGCCACCGCTTCGCCAAAAACTTTGTGGTTGGTGAGTTTGCCCCGCCGATAGTCGTCATCATCCATCGCAGGCAAATCGTCATGAATCAGCGACATCGTGTGAATCATTTCTAACGCGCAGGCGGTTGGCATCGCCATATCGATCGTTCCCCCTGCCAATTCGCACGTTGCTAGACAGAGGATCGGCCGTAGCCGCTTTCCACCGGCCAGCAGAGAGTAGCGCATCGCTTCGTAGATCTGCTCAGGGTAGACGATCGGAAGCGAGCGATCGAGGGCTGCTTCTACCTTTTTTTGTCTTGCCGCGAGATAAGCCCGCAGATCAAACTGAGGCGCTTGTTTAGAAAACTGTGTTCCGTCCGTCACCACCATTAGAGTCCCTCCTACTGAGCCTTGCTTCCCATTGGGCAAATTTTGCATTAGAGATTTTATAAAAATGAGAAAGGTGAAAATCAGTTTTTAGTTCTCAACCCTCAAAGCTTTTGCGAATAGCTCCACACTGTATTGTGCAACAGCATGGTAACAGTCATCGCACCCACCCCACCCGGAACAGGCGTTAAGTATCCTGCGACCTGCTGCACCGCATCAAAATCGACATCTCCAACCAGACGACTTTTGCCCGTCGCGTCAGTTACGCGATTGATCCCCACATCGACCACCACGGCTCCCGGTTTGACCATTTCGGCTGTGACCAGGTTTTGACGACCGACTGCTGCGATCAAAATGTCAGCACTTTGGGCGATCGCCGTCAGGTCATGAGAGCGAGAATGGGCGATCGTCACCGTCGCATCCGCCTCCAACAACATGAGTGCAATGGGTTTCCCCACCAAAATACTACGCCCAATGACGACCGCTTGTTTGCCTTTACAATCAATTTGATATTCTTCGAGCAGCTTCATCACGCCGGCGGGTGTACAGCTTCTCAGCCCCGGCTCGCCGCGCAGCAGTCGCCCTAGATTAAAGGGATGCAACCCGTCTGCGTCTTTGTCGGGATTGATTTGATTGAGCAGAGCGACACTATCGAGGTGATCGGGTAGCGGCAGTTGTACCAGAATGCCATCGACGCGATCGTCCTGGTTTAATTCTCCGATCGTTTGCGCTAATTCTGCTTGAGTCGTCTCGATCGGAAAGTGTTTGCCAAACGAGGCGATCCCCACGGCTGCACAGGCGCGTTCTTTGTTTCGCACGTAGGCGGCGCTGGCGGGATTGTCTCCGACCATCAGTACAGCCAAACCGGGAGGACGATTTTGAGCTTGCAGGGTTTGCACCTGTTGGGCTAACTCGGTCTGCATTTTTTGGGCGAGGGCTTTACCGTCGAGGAGAATCATGAGGGATGAGGGATGAGGGATGAGGGATGAGGGATGAGGGATGAGGGATGAGG
>NZ_JBJPHT010000034.1:0-68469 GCF_052939475.1 Phormidesmis sp. 146-20 | reverse complement strand
TAGTTCATTAGATCTCAACTTCTGACCTTTGACACAATTTATTTTACAATCCCTTTGGCTTAAGTTTTGCTCACCTCCTAGCAGGAACGGTCGTCGTAGAGAATGTATTCGCGCTACCTGGACTCGGACGATTTGCAGTGCAATCGATTCTCAATCGTGACTATCCAATGATTCAGTGCTATGTCTGTCTGACCGCAGTGCTGTTTGTTGGAGTTAACTTCATGGTTGATTTGACTTATAGCTATTTTGATCCGCGCATTCGTTTTGGTAAACAGGAACTCTAGTCATGACCATTTTGCAAAAATTGCTCGATCGTAAGCTGGCCTGGTTTGGTCTCAGCTTAATTGCGATCGTGCTGCTTCTCTCACTGTTTGCGCCGCAGATTGCCCCGCACGATCCTTTAGCGGTTGATTTGATGAAAAAGCTTCAGCCGCCTGGTGCTATTTTTCCATTGGGGACAGATCATCTCGGTCGCTGTGTTCTCTCCCGTCTAATCTATGGAGGGCAGGCTTCACTGTCAATTTCTCTGATCGTCGTCATGTTTACGACTTCGATCAGTCTACTCGTCGGGCTAGTTGCAGGCTATGTAGGCGGCAGAGTCGATAATTGGCTTATGCGGGTGTGTGATGTGTTTCTCGCATTTCCTTCGCTGATTTTGTCTCTTGCGATCGTCGGGACACTCGGCGGCGGCATTAATAATCTCATTCTTGCCTTAGTCGCAACTCACTGGGCAGGCTATGCGCGGATTGTTCGCAGTCGAGTTTTGAGCGTCAAAGAAAGTAACTTTGTCCAGGCGGCGATCGTGTCTGGTACGGGTGCTATTCCAATTATGCTCCGGCACATTTTGCCATACACGCTCATCGAGCTAACGGTACTGACAACACTTGATGTTAGTCATATTGTTTTACACATTGCAGGACTATCGTTTTTGGGACTGGGGATTCAGCCCCCTACGCCAGAATGGGGAGCAATGATCAATGATGGGCGCGAGTACTTTCGTCGTCAACCAGAACTCATGCTTTATCCTGGTCTGATGATTTTTCTCACGACTCTGGCATTTAATCTGGTTGGAGATGTGCTGCGCGATGTGCTTGACCCCCGGATGGAACGGCAATCTGAAACTTTAAAGACGAAACTAGAACATGTCTAACGCGGTTTTAACGGTTGATCAATTAAAGGTTGCATTTTCAGGGCGTTCTATTGTTCACAATGTCAACTTTCAGCTACAACCTGGCAAAGTTTTAGGCATTATTGGCGAAAGTGGTAGCGGTAAAAGTGCAACTTGTTTATCGATTCTTGGTCTATTGCAAGGTGCAACGATTCAAGGGAGCATTCAGCTTTTAGGACAAGAATTAATTGGGCTAGAAACGGCAGAACTGCGGAAAATTCGCGGACAAAAAATCGGTATTGTGCTGCAAAATCCGGCAAGTTTCTTTAACCCGATCGCGCCGATTCAAAGACAATTTGTTGAAACACTACACGCTCACCGATCGCTTTCCCACGCAGACGCTCACTCGATTGCGATCGAACATCTAATAGCTGTCGGACTCACCGAACCCGAACGCATCCTGCGCCAATACCCATTTCAACTGAGTGGCGGAATGCTACAACGAGTCATGATTGCGATCGCGCTCTCCTTGCGACCACAGGTGCTAATTGCGGATGAACCAACAACCGCCCTAGATGTGATTACACAAATGCAAATTCTAAACCTGATCAAACAACTTCAGCAGCAGACTAATTGTGCAGTCTTGTTAGTCACTCACGATTTAGGGGTGATTGCTCAAATGGCGGATGATGTTGCAGTCATGTGGAACGGTAAATTTGTTGAGCAAACGAGTGTAGAGCAGTTGTTTGACCATCCGCAGCATTCATATACGCGATCGCTGTTAGACTCCCGTTTGATCAATCGCATCGGAGAAAGACAATGAGCTTACTATCTGTGCAAAATGTCTCTAAAAGCTACTCTCTTCGACTGGGCTGGAGTGGTGAAACACAGTGCATTCCCGCTGTGCAAGATGTGTCGATCGAGCTTGAATCTGGAAGTTGTCTAGGAGTCGTTGGCGAAAGCGGAGCCGGGAAAAGTACATTAGGGCGAATTGTTTTGGGTCTAGAACAGCCCGATCGCGGCAAAACTTATTTTCTGGATCAAGAACTCAGTCAGCTAAGAACGCGGGAATTGCGATCGCTCAGACGAGACATGCAGGTTGTGTTTCAAGACAGTTTTGGCGCGGTCAATCCTCGCTTTAAGGTCAAAGCAATTATCAGTGAACCATTGCGAAACTATCTAAAAATTACAGCAGCAGAAACAACTGATCAAACGATTCAGCTTTTAGAGACGGTAGGTCTAACGGCAGCGGATGCTGATAAATTTCCGCATCAGTTTAGCGGTGGACAGTTGCAGCGCGTCACCATTGCACGAGCGATCGCACTCAAGCCAAAACTCATTGTTCTCGATGAACCTGTTTCTAGTCTAGACGTGACGACTCAAGCCCAAATCTTAGCGTTACTATTGAATCTGAAGCAGCAATTTCATTTATCTTACTTGTTCATTACTCACGATCTTGCGGCCGTGGCTTATCTGGCCGATCGTGTTGCAGTCATGTACAAGGGCGCAGTTGTGGAATCCATCAATTCCTCAGACTTTACCAAACTCCAGCATCCTTACTCACAGCAACTCATCGCCGCTCAACTTCCAACTCATGTCCGAGATCGTTGTGGCATGAACCCCAGTTGATTTACATCAATCAGACAGCCTGTCAACTTAGCTGATTCCTTTCACCCGGTAATCTGCGCCTCTTATTAACGTCAGTTCGATGAGAGGGACTCGCTTCGTTTCGATCGGCTTCAGCCCCCTAAATCCCCCAAAATTGGGGGACTTTGACAAAGAAAAAGTTCCAGAGTTTCAAGATACGCTGATCAAAGTCCCTCAGAATGGGGGATTGGCATTGCTGAATCACGGGATGAATTGCTCTAATGCAAAGGGGAACTAAATGTTCAAAGTCCCTCACTTGTGGGGGATTTAGGGGGCGAATCCCTCAGCAACGAAGCGGAAAAATTCATTGAACTGGCATTGTCTTATTCTCGCTCGATCGGCAGTCTCAGCCAGTCACTCAATTCATACGCCAGCCAGCTCATTTCGTCTAAAGTCCCCACAAATTCGCACTTCTGAGTCCCGATCCACAGGTGCAAACGATGTCCACGATCGACTAAAACTAACTTCCAAATGTAGCGGCGACGTGCCCGAAAAGGTCGTCCGTACTTAAAACGGAAGATCTTACGAATCAGCACAACGTTCAAGGGATCAATCGTTAGCGTGACCCGTCCTGCTAACAAAATCAGCAGACTGACGATCGCCGCCCCAACTGAGACCGTAAACACCACCAATCCAGATAACAACAGCAGTGGAGTCATCCCAAGAATAAGGGATATCAGAAGTAACGGGAGCAGACCGAACATCAAAACCGGAAGCAACATCACAGGGCCCGATCGGTCGAGCATCAGTCTTTGTGAAGGCAGAATCACCTCTAGCAGTCCGGCTTTTTTGACTAAAACAATTGTGCTGTGGCTCGGTCGATCGACGGGCTTCTCAATGACAGTAGAATGTGCTTCTTGAATTTGGCGATCGTCTAATCCCTGAAGGGCCTGCTGGACAGAAGTGGGACGCTTGTTGAGACTCGGCTCGGTCAGCCATCTCAGCCAATGGGCAAAACTGGGACTGAGATTAACTAGATGCTCAAACTGAATTCTCAAATCTTCTTGAGGCAGATCGGCGGGATGTTGCCCCGTGGTCAGATAAATTAGTGTTGCGCCCAAACTGTACAAGTCAGAAGCTGAAGTCGCCCGTCCGCCAAACTGCTCAGGCGGCATGTAGCCATAAGTGCCGACGACGGTAATCGTGCCCCCTTCCTTAGCTGCCAACGTCTGCACCGAGCCAAAATCTACGAGATGCACCTGACCAGGACGGTTGCCCGATCGATTGGTCAACAGCACATTACTCGGCTTGATGTCACGATGAATCACAGGCGGCTGGCGATCGTGCAGATAGCGCAAAATCTCTAATAGTTCTCTGGCTAACTGTTCGACTTCCGCTTCGGTAAACGATCGTCCCGCTCTAAGATGCTGTTCTAGAGACTCTGCCTCAATGTAGGTTTGCACCAGCGCAAAGCCCTTTCGGTCACCTTGATCAAATTCAAAAAAGTCCAGATATCGAGGAATGGCGGGGTGATCCAGGGCTTGCAGCGTCGCCGCTTCTCGCTCAAACAGTTTTAAGTCATCCCATTCAAAGTCATGGCTAAAACTCAGCAGCTTAATCACGACCCGTTCTTGAGTCTGCCGATCCCACGCCAGCCAGGTTTGTCGCCCCGACTTTTTGCCGAGGGATTGTCGAATCTCGTAGCGATCGTTCCCTTCCAAAACTGGCTGTGTGTCATCCAACAACGACTTTTTCCTCCTGCTTTTTCGTCAACCTCCTGCCTCTAGCGATTGCAGTGCTTCTTTGGCAGATTTGAGGCGGCGATCGAGATTCGCTTCTGTCATCCAGCTTAACCAATTTGAAAAGGCAGGGCTGAGATCCACGACTTGCTCAAAGTCTAGTTTGGTTCCTTTGCGGGGTAGGTGCTTGGGCGATCGTCCGGTAATGATCGCGATCAGCGTCACCCCCAGACTGTAGAGGTCAGAAACCGTCAAAACCCTGCCACCAAACTGTTCGGGTGGGGTGTATTCGTGGGTCGAGACGGCGGTGAAGGCGTTGCCCTCTTGACTCAACAGCATTTTGACCGACCCAAAGTTGACCAGATGCGTGCGGCGATCGGCTAACACAATATTGCTCGGCTTGATGTCGCGATGAATCGTGGGCGGCTTGCGTCCGTGTAGATAAATCAGAATGTAGAGCAGCGATTTTGCGATCTGTTTGGCTTCTGCCTCGGTGAAGGTGCGCCCAATTTTGAGACAGGCTTCTAGCGACCTTCCGGGCACATAGGTTTGCACGAGGGCCAGGGCTTTTCCGATCGGCAAACGGTGTTCAAAATAGCCCAAATATTGAGGCACACAGGGATGCGTCAAGGCTTTTAGCGTCTCGGCTTCGCGCTCAAATAGTTTCAGATCGTCCGATCGCAGCGTTTCATCCACACACAACAGCTTGATTACCACTTGCTCCTGTGTATTCAAGTCACGCGCCAACAGCGTCCAGCGTCCTTCTTGTTTTCCAAGTTCTCGCTCCACTTCGTAGTGATCACCCAGAATTTGTCCAGCCATAGCACCCAGTTTTACCGTCAAGTTTTACCGTCAAGTTTTAAAGTGTTGATCCGTTTGGGCGATCGCTGACCTGATATCCTAAATGAGCAATCAGCAACCGCTTTTTGAATATGTCTCCTCTCTCCACCCCCTCTCTGCGCGAACAACAACATCCCCTGATTCGCAATTTAGCAGACACGATCGAAGCCGTCTGGCACCGTCATTTGGCGCTTTCACCCTACCATCTGCCTGACGATCTGGGCTACGTAGAAGGGCGGATGGAAGGCGAAAAGCTAGTCATTGAGAACCGATGCTATCAGACTCCCCAATTTCGCAAACTCCACCTTGAACTTGCCAGAGTGGGGACGATGCTGGATATCCTGCACTGTGTTATGTTTCCCCGATCGGACTATGCCCTACCGATGTTTGGCTGCGATCTGGTGGGCGGCCGGGGGCAAATCAGTGCAGCGATCGTGGATCTATCTCCGACCAATTCAGAACGCCAGCTTCCTGAAGAATACCGTTTGGGGTTAGAAGCGCTGCCGTCGGCTAGTTTTTCTCAGCCGCGTGACTTACCAGAATGGGGCGAGATTTTTTCTCCGTTTTGTCTGTTTGTGCGCCCTGGCGATGCTCAAGAAGAAGCGCTATTCCTATCACGAGTTGAGGCGTATTTAGAATTGCACTGTCAACGCGCGATCGCTACTCCCTCTACTCCCGAAACCGCCGCAGAAATTTTGGCAGGGCAGCGCTACTATTGCGGTCGTCAGCAGGAAAATGACAAAACCCGTCGCGTGTTAGAAAAAGCCTTTGGTGAAGCCTGGGCCGAGCGCTATATGACGACCGTTTTGTTTGATGTGATGTAAATTTGTCCAGACTGAGATGAGGAATTTTGACCCCCTCTATCTACTGAATCATCCCTCATGTCGCAATCGTCTTCTCAATCCTGGCAGTTTGACGCTCAAGACACCTACGTTCCTATCTCTTATATCGTTGGGTTTTGTCACTTAAAAGCCGCTAAAGAAACGATCGCCACGCTCAACCATGCGGAAAGGCTTCAAAAAGCTCTAATGCTGGCGTGTTATGACCTGATTGCGCGAGAAGTCGGCAGCACAGACAGCGTAGACGACCTGATGCAGCACTATCTCAATAAAGTCAGCAGACCTCCTCGCGGGACGGCATTGATCGCCCTGTTGCTTAGAGAGCGGCAGTCCGAACTTGACCTCACTGCTGAAGAATTTGCCAAGTTTTGCGATTCTTACCGACTCTCTCGCGAAGAATTGCGAAACCTTTACAACGGTGTCGAAGTAGAGAGTTCTCAACTTTCGCCTCTGGCGCGGATTTTGGGAAAAACGATCGACGAGGTGATCGACCTGTGGAAGGGAGACGACTAACCGAACGTCCGTTCAATGAAGTTTTTTCGCTTCGGTGTGCAGCGCTTCTGCCCTCCAATCCCGAATTTCGGGGACTTTTAGACTGGATTTGCGGTGCAAAGTCCCTCACGGGTGAAGGATTTAGCTTGCTTTTCTAGATTGACAACCGCAGCCAAAGATTTCATCGAATTCACGTTAAACAAAAGGCGAATTCTATCTAAGCGATCGTGGATTAAATAACTCCGAAATTTCACCCTCACCCTAGCCCTCTCCCCAAGGAGAGGGAACCAGATTCTAGCCCCCTTCTCCCTGGCTACTGTGTACACACAAATTCTTCTCGGTTCGGCTCATCTAGGGTTCGCCCCCTAAATCCCCCATTCTGGGGGACTTTGAACGAGAAGGCTTCCTCAATTGAAAGCAATTTCCAGGTTTCAAAGTCCCCCAAATTTGGGGGATTTAGGGGGCTGAAGCCGACTGAAACGAAGCGGCGAGCGACTTGTGTGTACACGGTAGCTTCTCCCTGGGGAGAAGGGTTGGCGAGGGCTTCGCCCCACTTCGTGAGGAGGGCGATCCGAGACTCTACAATTGTCGAAGTTATTTAATTCTCATTCCTAAGCGATCGATTCCGCCATTGTCTGCACATTCCTCTGAACGCTGTAGAGAATCGTTTCCGAATTGACGTTGAAGTTTTGATCCATCCAAATCAGCGAAGCCTGGGAGACGACCCCCGATTCGAGCGTCACCAGAGAGAAATTCCGCAAGCGATCGCCCTGATTTTGCACAATTCTCGGCACTCTCGCTGCGTTTAGATAAACCGTTCCTTGGGGGGTCGTGTGAATCGATCGGCGCAGTTGTTGTTTTGTGTGGCGTAGCGTATGGTGCATGTGACCAAAAGCAACCAGAGGAATCGTTTTGCCAGATTGATGAACCTGAGCGATCGCCTGCTCAAAATCAGGATCGCCATGATCGCCGCCGATCGGTTGCCAATCTTTGCCGCAGGGGTCTTCGGGCAGATTGCCTAATCCGGTTGGGCCGTTGTGACCGATAAAAACGATGGTTTCGTGATTCGTGCTATCAGCGGCCGCAACAATGCGATCGACGGATTCCTCAAAACTATTGACTCCACAGCGATCGCGATAAAACTTATCATTCTTCCAGGTCGAGCCACCCCAGCTAAACGGACGGCTGCCCACCACGCTCACGCCCAGTTTAGGAAAGTCAAGCTTGCCATATCCCACATGACTGTCGCCCAATAAGTCAATCTGTTGCTGAAGGCGGTCTTCTCGACGGCGATCATAAGGACACTGCTTAATTCCCCAATCAGTCGCGTTGTACCAGGCATCGTGATTGCCCAAAATTGCCGCTTTGGGAAGGCTGAGTTGAGAGATTGCCCTAACAACTTCGACAGATTCGTTGCCAAAGTCACCTACCAGCAACACTAAGTCAACGTCTAACGCTTTAAGTGCCGCTTCGTCTTCGTGATCCCAAAGGTCATGAATGTCTCCGATAACGGCAATTTTAATCCTCTGACTGGCCACCATTCTGCTTTCCTGTCGCTGTCCTCTTCCAGCATAGGCAAGATGTCTAGATTTTGGATAGTTCTTTAGGACAGAGAATTTTGGAAGGGATGAGGGAGGGCTTTGCCCCGCATTCGCGAGGAGGGAGAACTTCGATGATCTGTTCCCCCTTTGGGGGTAATCCGCTTCGCGAGGAGGGATGAAATTTTAGTTCGTCGGTTAAGGCTCAAAATTATTCGTCGTTTGACCAGGTTGAGCGCCACATGACTTGGGCTTCGGCGATCGCTCGTTCTGTTTGCTTTTTTTGATACTCTTTTGCCAACACTTGAAGCCGCTTTTTGAGATCTCTCAATTTGTTGCGCCAGGTCATGATGGTTGGGTCGTTGAATTCAAGCTCGGTGAGACGAAGCTGAACGGCGACGACGTGGAGGATTGCACCACTGAGTTCTTTTTTCTCGTCAGAATTGGAAGACTTTTCGCTGGCTTCAATCAAGAGATTCAACAGATTGGGAGTGCCTGCTACGGGGTCGCCTTCTGCCTTGGCTGCGGCTTCTAGGACGGGTTCGGGAAGGTGTTTGGGTAAGATGTCGGACTGTTGTAGCAGACGATTGGTGTCACGCGAGAGGGTTTGTAGCTGTTGAGCGATCGCGCGCTCTAGATTTTCTTGCCACTGTACGAGAATTTCTAGGGGCGTTGTGGGGGGCGATTTTTGAGCGTTGCGTTTGGCCCTTGCCGCATTGAGCAACAGTTCTAAAGCATTTTCTGCGTCACTAGGAAGGTTCATCACTTCCTGAGAAAACTCTGACGTGTCTGCTGGAGGCGTATCTGCTGGAGGCTCGGAATTGACTTCATGGGCGATCGGTCTTAAGCAGGCAATCAATCCGGTCTGACCTCGTTTGGCTAGAGCTTTTAAGGCTTGCTGAAGCTGTTGGCGTTGACTAAGCGACAGTTTGAGAAACGCTTCTGGGTAGCCTTCGGTGCAAACGTGGTAGCCCGACAAAATTAACTGCTGCTGTACGACTTGTCCCAGGGCTGTCAAATAGCCAGAGTAAGTGCTGTAAAACTCGTCCCCGATCGCTTCAATTTTTTTGTCTAAAGTCGCAAGGGTTTGTCTAATTTGCTCGATCGATCCAACCATACTGATATCAGCTTTGACAATTTGCCTACATTCAGGATAGCGGCTGAGAAGCGATCGGGATAAATGATTGGTTTCTAGAGTGCTGATGATGTAAAGGCTGTTGAAGTGCTGTCTATCAAGATCGCCAGAGAACTGCGTTCTTTAGACTAGCGAAGCGCTTTATAGCGCGAAGCGTTTAGTCGCCCTAGATCCCCCACGAGTGAGGGACTTTGAACCGGAGTCTTATCTAACCCTAAATTGGCAGCTTGGGGGGCAAAAGACGCGATCAACGAAGCGAAAACCTCCCATCGAATTCACATCAGTTTAGAAAGCATCAGGCATCCAGGGAGGCGACCCCGCAAAAAGTTGAGTGGCGATCACCAGCGCAGCATCCGAACCCGTCAAACGATCGCACCACTGCAATTGAGCGGGCGAAAACAATCCCGTGTAGAGCGGTGACAGGCTGCTGACATCCAGTTGTAGGTCGCCTCGCCCTCCCTTTGTGACGGTTGCTTGCCCCTTCTCTACTGTAAGAATAAATTTGCCCGCATTTGCTGGAAACAGACCGTCTCGAATCTCAAGGTGTAACTCTGCCGAAACGTCTGGGGAATAGCCGCGTTGTTCTAGCGCTTTTTGCACATGGACAATTCGCAACATCCAGCGACTGTGGGTTTTGATCTCGACATTTTTTTGCTCTGGCAACACGAGAGACAACGCCTCGATCGCAGAACTGCGCCATTGAATGCGATCGACCTGCGATCGATGAACCGCCCAAAACGCCCAAAACTTTCTCACTGCCGCCGGAGTCAACAACACCCAATCTCGAATCACAATCTGGCTATAGTCGCCCTCGTTCTGATGCTCAAAAATCACATACCCTTCTGGCTGGGTGGCAGTGCCGATCCGATAAGCATAGAGTGGCATTCCTTTGTCAGCGTTTAGGAGTCCCTGCCAGATAAACGGATTGCGATCGAGGAACCCATTTGTTTGCGAGGCTTGCTGTTGATAAAGTGGGGCAAACTCCTCGACATTGAGCGAAACCCGTTCGATCGGCAAACGATCCGCTCTCATCTCAAGTTCGCTCGTCAAAACGCTCCAAATGCAGAGAGTGCCTGCTTGTTCGTAGCCTGCTTTGCGATAGAGCGGTTGGGCCGCAGAATACAGGACTGAAAGTGGGATTTCTCTAGTGTGAAGTTCTTGCAAGACGGTTTGCATTAGAGCGATCGCACCGCCTTGACCCCGATATTCTGGCAAAATTCCCACGCCGCCGATCCCCACCATTGGCACCCGTGATCCATACCATTGGCCCATTTCTAGCAGTCCCAAACCGCCGATCACCCGATCCTGATCGCACAACACCCGAATATTCTGGATGCCCACTCGACTCATGTAGACCGATTCATCAGCAGGGGGCGCGTTAAAGCACTGGGCCAGAATTTGTCCAAGCTGATTGACTTCGGTCTGGCTGGCTGGAATGCGACACTCAAATCGACCTACTGACATCGATCGTTCTCCCAAATGAGCTAAAGGCATTATCCTACGCGATCGTCTCCGGGGAAGCGCGATCGTCTTTGCCCAACCAGCGATTCTTCATCTCAGCATCCGCAATCTTGGCAACTCCCGAATTTATACTTATCGCGTTTACACAGAATAATCTTTTGATTTGCTTATAAAGTATTCATAGACGCAAGATTCTCAGCCATTTCACCAGTACACCTTGTAGAAATACGGAATCCTCTTTGCTAAATTTATTAAATCCACAAGGGGATGATCCGTATAAACCCTGTTAGCCTAAGTGGAAACCTGATAGACACTGTTAACTAATTGCATTTAACTAACTGCATCTAACTAACTGCATCTAACTAACTGCATCTAAGCATAATGGGTAGATTTGACTGGTGAGATTAAGGGACTTGAAGCCATTCTTCTACCAAATCTCTTCTTCTACCAAATCTCTAAGCTGACCCGCGACCCCTGAAAGTTTGAATCCCTCACTTGCCCTCCGTCGTGTTTCTGCTGTCCACGTAAGGTAAATTTCGCGCCAGCGCTGCCGAACTCAGAACCTGGTTACCCTTATAAAATGTTGAACTCCAATTCCGACGATCCCTTTCTGCGGATGGGTGCGATCGAACTCAGTCTCGGACAATCAGAAGAACTGTTTCGAGCCTATGTAGAAGCCGCAAATGACATGGTGTATACCGTGGATCTGTTGGGTAGGCTCACTTACATGAATTCCTATGGGAAAAAACTATTAGGCTGTGAAGACCGAGACGTTGTAGGCTGCCCTTACTTAGAGTTTGTTTCACCTCCGTTTCGCGAAAAAACTGCCAAAGCTTTCGGCAACCTGATGACCACAGGCGAACTCAGAGACTTTGAGTTTGTCCTTCAGCCGCGAGTCGGGGCCGAGATTTATTTAGAAGTGAATGGGCGACTGTTGCACCGCACTGGTGAACTGATTGGCGGCATTGGCATTGGGCGAGATGTCACCGAGCGCAAGCGGATCGAAAAACAACTGCAAATGTTTTCTAGAGCCGTAGAATCTGCCTACGATAGCGCGGTGATCACCGATTTAGACGGTCAAGTTCTCTACGCCAACCCTGCGGCCAGTCGCATCTTTAGCTGGCAGTTAGGCGAGTTGTTGGGCAAAAATTCGGGCGTGTTTTATCCAGAGCGGCGGCAAACTCAGTGGTTGATTCAGCAGGCGATCGCGGGCGGATGGAGCGGTGAAGTGTTGTGCAGTCGTCGCAATGGAGAACGCTTTTCGGCGCTGGTGTCGGTTGGCCCCATCTGTGATGAGCGAGACAACACGACAGCCGTTTCCTTTATCACACGCGACATCACTCAGCAAAAACAAATCGAAGCTGAACTCGCCGCCAAAAACCTGGAGCTAGAGCGAGCCAGCCGCCTCAAGTCTGAATTTTTGGCCAACATGTCTCATGAGTTGCGAACGCCACTGACGGCAATTTTGGGCTTTTCGTCGATTTTGCGGCAACAGATTTTTGGCTCTCTCAATCCCAAACAAGAAATTTACATTCAGCAAATCAATCAGAGCGGTCAACACCTCCTCGGATTGATCAACGATGTGCTGGATCTCTCCAAGGTCGAAGCGGGTCAGATGCGGCTAGAAATTGTGCCGATCGCCCTCAACGAACTCTGTGAAGACACGCTAGGACTGGTCAGCGAACAGGCCCGCAGCCGCAAACTAGAAGTGCATCACTCGATCCAATTAAATTTGCCGCCTTTGATGGCCGATGAGTTGAGAGTGCGTCAGATGTTGCTCAACTTGTTGTCTAATGCGATCAAGTTTTCTGAAGAAGGCGGGCAGATCGGGCTGGATGTCGAAGTGCAGGCGGGTGATATGCAGATCGTCGTCTGGGACAAGGGGATCGGCATTCCTCAAGACAAGCAGCATTTGTTGTTTCAGCCTTTTCAGCAGGTAGATGGCTCCGTTTCGCGCAGACACGAAGGCACGGGGTTGGGGTTGGCTCTCACTCGCAGACTGGCAGAACTGCACTTTGGCACGATCGAGGTTGAGTCTCAAGAGGGTCAGGGCAGCCGATTTACGATCCGATTGCCGCTGAGTCATGGGGCAGTCGATTCGAGGTCAGATTATGGAGCGGCGGATGGACAGGCGACGCAGAGGTTGGGGATTGGGTGAGGGAAGGGATGAGGGAGAACTTCGATGCTCTGTTCCCCTTTTTGGATAATCCGCTTCGCGATGGGGGATGAGGGGTTGCTGCTGGCGGCACGCTCCGCGAGAGGGATGATTTGAGAACTTGGCCGCCCATCCACTCGTCTAGGTGCGTTTAATTTGTCTTCACGGCAGCTATTCCCCGCTTAACTAATGCTGCCGTGTACACCCACGTCGATCGATCTGTCATTGCTGAGGTCCTTCGCCCCCTAAATCCCCCAAAAATGGGGGACTTTGAGCCGTCGTCCTGGCTTTGAACTTTGGAAATCTTTCCTTGGTCAAAGTCCCCCAGACTGGGGGATTTAGGGGGCTGAAGCCGCCTGAAACGAAGCGATAACGACTTGTGTGTACACGGTAGCCTAACTAATGAGGGGTTGGGGGAGGTTGAAGATTTGTCGCATCTACAAATTAAATCGACACTATCTCCCGGCGGCGATCGGCAGTCCCAAAATGTCCTCAATGCGGGGCATCTCTTCTAGCGGAATCACGCGGCCTTCGTCGTCAAATCCTGCGATCTGATCGAAATTGAGGTAGCGATACAAATCATCGGCAAAGGGATTGATCTTCTTCGACACGACTTCCAGATATTCCTCAATGGTGGGAATGTGACCCAACAACGCGCAGGCGGCGGCCAGTTCGGCAGAGCCGAGGTAGACTTGTGCGCCTTTGCCCATGCGGTTATTGAAGTTGCGCGTCGAGGTTGAGAAAACGGTTGTGTTGTCGGCGACTCGTGCTTGATTGCCCATACACAGTGAACATCCGGGCATCTCGGTTCTGGCTCCCGCCGCTCCAAAAATGCCGTAAATGCCTTCTTCTTTAAGCTGCTTTTCGTCCATGCGAGTGGGGGGACAAATCCACAGACGACCCATCACCGGGGGCGCACCCTCTAGCACTTTGGCGGTGGCTCGATAGTGACCAATATTCGTCATGCAGGAGCCGATGAAAATTTCGTCGATTTTGTCTCCAGCGACTTCAGATAGTAGCTTGATGTTATCGGGGTCATTGGGTGCGGCAACGATCGGTTCCTTGATCTGATTCAAATCAATCTCGATGATTTCGGTGTATTCCGCATCGGGGTCGGCTTCGAGTAAGACAGGGTTGGCCAGCCACGCTTCCATTTGGGCGACGCGGCGCATAATCGTTCTGGCATCTTGATAGCCACGGGCGACCATATTGGTTAAGAGGGCAACGTTCGATCGCAGATATTCTGAAACCGTTTCGATGCTGAGTTTGATCGTGCAGCCCGCACAAGAACGCTCGGCGGTGGCATCGGTGAGTTCAAACGCTTGCTCGACTTTAAGATCAGGGAGTCCTTCGATCTCCATAATTTTGCCCGCAAAGATGTTTTGCTTATTTTCTTTGCCCACCGTCAGCAAACCCTTCTGAATCGCCACATAGGGAATCGCATTCACCAAATCTCGCAGCGTGATCCCTGGCTGCATTTCACCTTTGAAGCGCACCAAAACCGATTCGGGCATGTCGAGAGGCATCACGCCGATCGCCGCCGCAAATGCCACCAGTCCCGATCCCGCCGGAAAGGAAATCCCCAACGGAAACCGCGTATGAGAATCGCCGCCCGTCCCCACTGTGTCAGGCATCAGCATCCGATTGAGCCAGGAATGTATGATGCCATCTCCGGGACGCAACGCCACACCGCCTCTGGATGAGATGAAATCAGGCAGTTCGTGATGAGTGGTGATATCGACGGGTTTTGGGTAAGCGGCCGTGTGACAGAAGCTTTGCATGACGAGATCAGCACTGAATCCCAGACAGGCCAATTCTTTTAATTCATCGCGGGTCATGGGGCCAGTCGTATCTTGAGATCCCACTGTTGTCATCGCAGGTTCGCATGACGCTCCGGGACGCACGCCTGGTAAACCACACGCTTTGCCGACCATTTTTTGAGCCAGCGTGAAGCCTTTCCCGGTATCAACAGGCAGTTGGGGGCGCACAAACAAATCGCTGGGAGACAACCCCATTGCCAGCCGAGTTTTGTCAGTGAGCGCACGTCCAATGATTAGAGGAATTCGCCCACCTGCTCGAACTTCATCGGCGATCGCATCCGGCTGCAAACCAAACGTCGCCAACACCGTTCCCGATTCATCAGTCACCTGACCTTTGTAGGGGTGGATTGTGATCACCATGCCCGTTTCCATCTGAGTCACGTCACATTGAATCGGCAAGGCTCCCGAATCTTCTGCTGTATTGAAAAAGATTGGAGCGATCGTCCCGCCCAAAATATATCCACCCGTCCGCTTGTTGGGCACGAAGGGAATATCCTGTCCGATGTGCCACAGCACCGAGTTGATCGCCGACTTGCGCGAAGAACCCGTTCCCACAACATCGCCCACGTAAGCGATCGGGTAGCCCGTTTTCTTTAATTCGACCAGCGTTTGCAGACTGCCAGGTAGCCGCGTTTCGAGCATGGCCAGCGCGTGAAGCGGAATGTCGGGGCGAGTGGTGGCATGAGTCGCAGGAGACAGATCGTCGGTGTTGGTTTCTCCGGGCACTTTGAAGACGACGACTTTGATTTCCTCTGCGAGCGCGGGACGGTGGGTAAACCAGTCGGCATCTGCCCAGGCTTGCAGGACTCGTTTGGCAAACGCATTCGTCTCAGCCAACGTCTGAACATCGTGAAACGCATCAAAAATCAAGAGCGTCTTACTCAAAGCGGCAACGGCTTCATTAGCCAGATCTGCGTCGTCTGAGGACAACAGTTCGATCAGCGAGTGAACGTTATAGCCGCCCATCATCGTGCCCAACAAAAACACGGCCTCTTTGGGAGAAATCAAAGGACTGGCGATCGCCCCTTTTGCAATCCCCGTGAGAAATCCCGCTTTGACATAAGCGGCCTGATCCACGCCCGGAGGAACGCGATCGCGCAGCATGGACAGCAGCGCTTCTTCTTCGCCCGTCGGAGGATTTTTTAACAGGTCACACAGTTCAGAGGTTTGTTGAGCGGTCAACGGCAGCGGAGGAATGCCCAAAGCAGCGCGTTCGGCTACGTGGTGGCGGTAGGATTCAAGCATGTGAAGTTTCTCTTAACGATCGGCATTCAACGATTTTGCGGCGTTCGGTCGATTAGTTCAACTTTATCGAGGAATTTTGCCAGGTTTCGTCTCTTATTTCAGTATGAAGAGTTTCTTTCTGAGTTGACAGGCGTGCCATCGACTCCTAACATCGGGTCTTTGTCAGGAACTATCCGATCGCGATTTATCCCAGTGGTGAGGGTGGCTATGTAGCTGAAATTCCAGCGCTGAAAGGATGTTTGGCTCAAGGCGAAACTTTGCCCGAAACTTTGCCCGAAACTTTGGCAGAACTAGAGATTGCCGCAAAACTTTGGATTGAAACCGCAGAACAATGTGGATAACCCTTGCCAAATGTTGGGGGTGCCATTGAAAAGGTGAAAGCGTTGAGCTACAGGTAGCATTTACAGAACCTTTTCAATAAGTCTTGCCATTGGGGAAGTTGCTTGGCTTTGATTTCTGTAAATTCTGCATCAATGATGTGGCGGGCTTGTTGTTTGTCTTGTACGAAGGATCTTTCAAATCGAATGCCCGATCGCAGGCTTTGTCGTAACGATCGCAGGTTCTGTCGTAACGATCGTAAGTTCTGTCGTAATGATCGTAAGTTCTGTTCTAATGATCGCAGGTTCTGTCGTAACGAATGCGGTTTCTTTGCAAAGCGCCTAACTTTGTTTGGGAGAAAACCAAGAGAGCTTGGAGGCACGATCGCTCAAGAAGTGAGTTAAGAAGACTTTAAGACGAGAACAGACGAAACCCCAGTTTTCACAAAGCTTTCGGCTCAAGAGCAACAAACTTCCTGGGAAAGTTAGTTATTTTGCAACAAGCGGAAATCTATCTCAGGGTATACTTTCTGGAATCGTAATTTTGCTACCGAAAGTCCCTTGTGAGTTAGACATCGTGCAACAAAAAATTAGCTATCTCAAACTCGAACAAGACATCAGCAGACTGACCAGCGCCTTCGCAACCCGCAACACCTGCATCGGCAAAGAAATCATCGCCAACCTGCGAAGCCACCTCACCCTTCGAGATGTCGCCGGAATCGTCCTCGTCAGCCTCGAACGCTTGATCCACACAGACCCCCTCGCCTTCTGTTGGGCGGTCGAAAACACCGTTCCGGGCTACGTGATGCGAGAAATCCGCCGTATTACCTCCATGACTCTCTACAAAAGACTAATCGACAAAGGATTAACTCCCGGAAACGACTTCAGCATGAATGAAAAAGGAGGAGTCCTACTGAACGATCGCGCCAAATTAACCCTATTCAAATAACACCCCTCCAAAGGCTGATAGAAAATCCTTAGCCTGGGCAAATTATAGGTGAGACGCGCTTGTCTTTTGTAGTCTTTACCTAAGAACCATGCTGGATATTACTGTAGCCATCCGTGTTTACAACGGTGCTGCTCGTCTATCGCCAATGCTAGACCGACTGCGATCGCAAATCCAACTCGAATCCGTCAGTTGGGAAGTTTTGATCGTAGACAACAACAGCACCGACAACACGGCGGATGTGGTTCGTGATTACCAAAGCGATTGGCTGCCCCAATGCCAACTCCGATACGTATTTGAACCGCAACAGGGAGCAGCGATCGCCCGCCGTCGAGCTATTCACGAAGCCAACGGGCAGATCATTGCTTTTCTAGACGACGACAATCTGCCCACTCCCAATTGGGTTGCGGCCGCCCACACATTTGCTCAGACTCACCCCAACGCAGGCGCTTACGGAAGCCGCATTCTCCCAGAGTACGAAGTCGAGCCGCCGCAAAACTTTCAGCGCATCTCCCATTACCTGCCCACAATGGAGCGCAAAAAAACCTTTCGCTACGACTCCTACAAAAGAGGCTTACCCGTCGGGGCGGGGTTGGTGATTCGCAAGCAGGTCTGGCTGGATTGGGTGACAGATCAGATCGTTCAGGGCCCCGTCGGCAAAGGCTTTTCGCTCAAAGGTGAAGAGACAGAAGCGCTGTCTTATATTAAGCAGTCCTCCTGGGAAATCTGGTACAACCCGGAGATGACGATCGTTCACAAAATTCCCAGGTGGCGTCTAGAAAGAGATTATTTAGTCAACTTCTTTCGTGTCATCGGACTCAGCCAGCATCGGTTTCGCATGTTGAGATTTCAGCCCTGGCAGCGACCCTTCATGTTTCCCTTACTGCTGCTCAACGACCTTCGCAAGATTGCGCTACATTTCATTCAACATCGCAGCACCCTTAAATCCGACCTTGTTGCTGCCTGTGAAATGGAGTTTTTTGTAGGCAGACTGTTCAGCCCCTTTCATATTTGGAAGAACCTCTACGAAAAGCGGAAACAAGCCCATTCAAGTTGAAGTTCAGGGACAGGGCGCTCTACCGTTTTGCAAGTACTGACATTAAATTAGAACTCCTATGAAGTCACTCGATCTCAGTGTTGCGATTTGTACCTACAACGGTGCCGATCGATTGCCTAAAGTATTAGAACGATTGCGATCGCAAGTCAACACCGAGAACATCGCCTGGGAAATCATTATTGTCGATAACAACAGCAGCGATCGTACTTCAGAAGTCGTTAAAACTTATCAAAAAGATTGGCCTCAGCCCGATTCTATTCACTACCTTTTTGAAGGAAAACAAGGAGCCGCTTTTGCAAGACAGACGGCGATTCAAAATGCAAATAGCTCACTCATCTGTTTGCTGGATGACGATAATCTTCCTGACGAAAATTGGATTTCTGCTGCCTACAAGTTTGCTCAAGAACATCCCAAAGCGGGCGCTTTCAACGGTCAAATTCATGGAGAGTTTGAAGTCGAGCCGCCCGAAGAATTCAAACGACTGTCTACCTATTTAGCGATTATCGAACGTGGTTCAAAACCTCACATATACACACCCAAGCGGCGAGTCCTTCCTCCGACCGCAGGTTTAGTGATTCGTCGAGAAGCCTGGTTAAATGCCGTCCCCCAGCAGCAATTTCTGGTTGGTAGAACGGCTGACTCGATGTTAGCCAGTGAGGATATCGAAGCGGTTGCCCATGTTCAGATGCAAGGTTGGGAGATCTGGTATAACCCTGAAATGCACCTTTATCATCAGATTCCAGAATGGCGCTTGGAGCGAGACTATTTGATCAAGCTAGTGCGCGGGGTAGGATTGGCAAAACATCACATTCGGATGATTCGGCTTAAAGATTGGCAGCGCCCGATCGCTTTCCCGGTGTTTTTAGTCAATGACTTGATCAAACTTACAAGGCACTCCATTCAATATAGAAAAGTCATTAAAACCGACCTGTTTGCCGCTTGCGAATTGGAATTACTTAAAAGCAGCGTAGCCAGCCCCTTCTATTTATGGAACCATCGCTTAAATCTTAAAAGAAATGTAAGTTATGATACTGATTCAACACAATCACGTCCAGGATGAAATTGCTGGCGTTCTCACCTACATCAACTCCATCGCTCCAGAATTTCACAAAAGAGGAATCGAGACACAGGTTATCTCAACCAAAGAGACTTCTGTTCGAGATTGGCTAACTGCGATCGCTCAAGCTGATGTCGTTCATATGAATTCTAATCATTTAGCTTTTGCAATCCTATGTAAACTCTTGGGTAAGAAGATTATCCTCAAATATCACTATCTTTTTTATCTATCAATTCATGATCACTATGAGCCAATGTCTTTATTACAACGGCTCAAAAAAGAATTCATCTACTCATTGCCCAAACGCAACTATCCCCTCAAGTGGAAGCTTCACACCTTTATAAAATTAGCCAGGCTTGTAACTCGATTTTCTACAACCCTGGTCAGCGATCGTCAGGCAGCCTGTAGTCAGTTTCTCGCCGAGTCTCACAGCTTTCCCTGGAAGGTTCACACTTTATATAATCCGATTAATATTCCTAGAAACCAGCCTGAAAAGACGATCGATACTTTCTCTAAACCTTATTCATTTGTTTATGTCGGTCGCTTGTACAACGACAAAGGCGTTGATCTTTTGCTTAAGGCCACTAAAATTCTTCGCACTCAAAATCATCCCTTTAAAGTTTTGATCATTGGTGATGGAAATCAGGCGAAAGACCTGAAAGACCTTGCTGACAAATTAGAAATTTCGGACTGCGTAAAATTCTTAGGCAACTATTCTCAACCGGACATTTTGCCCATTGTGCGATCGTCTCTGGCGCTGATTGCCCCCTCTCGCTGGCAAGAACCCGCAGGCTACGTCACTCTAGAGGCATCCAGCGTTCAGACTTGCTCGATCGTCGCTAACGTGGGCGGTCTACCCGAAATGGCAGGGACAAATAATCTGCTGTTTGAGGCAGAAAACATTCAAGAACTCGCTGCTGCAATGCAAGGATGCTTGGAGAATCCCCAGGCAGCGATCGATCGAGGCAAAAGTGCCTATCGATACGTGAGTGAACGGTTTTCTCCTGTCAGCGTCGTCGATCAATTCCTGATGATTTATCAAGAAATCGGTCAGGCTGCAATCACACAAGATTCAAAAACTTAACGATCCAAAAACTTCAAATTGGTACTCAGACACTCAACTCACAACCCATTCTTTTCCCCTCTTTTCAAGCGGGTTAGGGGCGATCAGAAGGCGTGCAGCTTTATGAAGGATTGGTATCAGTTCAGATTGTATTAAATTCAAGAATCGCTATAATCCTCTCAGTGCTAGAGAAGAATATATGCGGCCCCTTCGGATTCTTTTACAGACGACGATTCCCACGACAGCAGACGACTGGAGCATTGCCCGATTCTCTTTGCTGCACCAGTATTTAGAATCGCTTACTGATAATGGCAATCCTCTCTGCGAAGTCGTGTCTCGCGATCGTGAATCTGACTCCCAGGGCGACGATCCCATTTTGAGTACGCTGGAGCGCTCACCCTTTGACCAACTCTGGCTCTTCGCGGTCGATGTCGGCGATGGCATTACCGAAAAAGATTGTGCTGGAATTACTGCGTTTCGGCAACGGGGCGGCGGCATTCTGGCAACGAGAGATCACATGGATTTAGGCTGCTCGATCTGCTCGCTGGCTGGCATCGGCGCAACCCACTTCTTTCACAGCAAAAATCCTGATCCGGACGCAACTCGCCATTGTATTGACGATCCTTACACCACCTATATCTCTTACCCCAACTACCACTCAGGACGCAACGGCGATTATCAGGCGATTACCCGCTTATCCCCCGTTCACGATCTCCTTCAAAATCCCCAATCTTCCTCTGGATACATTGACTTCTTTCCGGCCCACCCCCACGAAGGAGCCGTTGGCGTAACTGCCCAGACTCCCAACGCACAGGTGATCGCTACTGGGAAAAGCTTAGTGACCGGGCGCGAGTTTAATCTAGCAGTTGCCTTAGAGCGTGAGATAGATGAACTGGGCAATCATTTGGGACGAGCGATCGCTCAATCCACCTTTCATCACTTCTGCGACTACAACTGGGATACTCAAATGGGCTGTCCTAGCTTTGTCGATGAGCTACCCGGCAATACGATGAGCGAACCGAGAGCGATCGCCGACATTCATGCCTACGTGCGAAATCTGGTACTCTGGCTGGCACCGGATAGCAGTCTGTTTGGCTAGTTAAAGATTCTAAACGCAGAAACCAGAAGGTCTACCCGCTTCTAATTCATCAATGCGCTTTATTTAGAGCAGGCAGTCACGGTACTTAAAGCGTGTGACTGTAAAACAATGGAGAAAAGTTTGGTATCAGAGCAAAGCTTTGCAATCTGTCTCTTGAGAGCGCCCTCCGACAAGGCGGCTCACAGCACGCATCGTTTAAGTTCAGATACTCGTTTAGATTCAAGTACGGAGTCAGTTGGTTCTCGGATGAACGCCCCACACACCAGCTTCTTTCCACATCAGAACAAAGCAAGAGATCGAGGCCGCCCATGCAGCGAGAAGTGAAGCTACGGCATCTGTGGGCCAGGCTCTAGACCCCATTGATGCTTGAGGAAGTGACGATACATGGTTTCGCGCATCAACATTTGCTCGTACAGCTTGACGAGGAAGTCTTGGGCTTGTTCGCGGCTCATCTTCTCGACTTGCGTTTCAAACGATCGAATGTTGAATCTTTGTTCCAGCGACAGTTCTACGGGTTGGTTCATGACAGGCTCCAATGTAAGAGAGTAGGTTGATCAGAGAATCTTTGACTTGGGATTGTCAAGGGTAGATTCTCGACGAACTCAGTTGATTCCTCAAAGATACCCAAATCAGAAAGCGAATCACTAATCCGTTATTACAAAAGATAACAAGTGTTTGACAAAGTGACCATACTCCACTTGGCTGAGTTTTGGGAGGATAACCGTACACCTTGAGTCAGGTAAGCAAGCAAAAGGCAGTCTTAGCTCCCTTCGATGTGGCAAAACATGAATAGGAAAAGTGGACGCACGCATTGCTGAAAAGCTTACTCCACAAAGGCTTTGTCAAATTGAATTCACGAAAGTCAATCGTCAATTGCCCACAAAATCAAGCAACAACAAGAACTTACCTTGCCTGTTGCTCTGCGTCTGTGTTGATTGAGTCATTCTTTGTCGCTACGGCTCAGACCATCGATCGTCACGATCACCACGGTAATATTGTCTCGTCCACCGTGATCTTTGGCCGCATTGATCAGAGCCGCCGCCGCCTTCTCACAAGCCCGAATCGATTTAAGCTGATTGGCAATCAACTGGTCAGAAAGCTCCTCGGTCAGTCCATCACTACAGAGTAGGAGACGATCGCCCGGCTGCACCGCTAAAGATCCGATCTCAATCTGGCGCAAATCTTCTCGACCCAGACATTGGGCTAAGACGTGTCTCAACGGATGGCTTCTCGCTTGATCCGGCGTAATCTCACCCAGACGCATCGCCCGTGCCACCCAGGTGTGATCTTCTGTGATTTGTTCTAGCTTTGCGCCCCGCAGACGATATAGCCGCGAATCTCCAATATGGGCGCATATCGGCTGGTCATCTCGAAAAATAACGACCACCGCCG
Source organism: Phormidesmis sp. 146-20 (assembly GCF_052939475.1). Classification (NCBI taxonomy): domain Bacteria; kingdom Bacillati; phylum Cyanobacteriota; class Cyanophyceae; order Leptolyngbyales; family Leptolyngbyaceae; genus Phormidesmis; species Phormidesmis sp. 146-20. The sequence goes on along the minus strand of NZ_JBJPHT010000034.1, from coordinate 45,579 downwards.
TCGTCCCCATGTCCGATCGCTCTGGGTTTTGCCGCTGGTCTTCAAGAATGGCGTAGTTGGCCTCCAGCAGGGCTTTTTCTAGAAGATCTTGAGAGGAGGTTGTCGAAGTCCAGTGAGTGTCTAGATAAGCTCGAATCGCTTCAGTAGCTAGACGGCTCGCTTCTTGCCCACCTGCATGACCCCCCATCCCATCTGCCACCACAAAAAAGTGCCCCGCTGGGTCAATGTAGTAAGCATCTTGGTTAACAGACCGAACGAGGCCCGTATCCGTCATCCCTGTAAAAAGGAGTTTCATAGCGAGGAGAAGGGTGGAAAGACTTGGGAGCTAAGGCAGACGCTCGTAGCGATCGAGCCGGACGAGTAGCCGAATCAAAACGATCGCGCTTACAACCGCCGCCCCTGCCATCGCCGCCGCGATCCACGGGAAGTTGTTAACAAATAAAATCGTAGACGACAATGTAAAGGCGCAGGTCAGCAGGGTGTAGTTTGTCCCCATATTAACCCCACTCATCCGCCGCAGAATGCGATCGGTCTCTGTAGAGCGAACCCGCACTCGAATATCGCCCCGCTCTAGCTTATCGAGGGTGTCTTCGATGCGACGGGGCAGCCCAAAGGCAGTGTTGCCCACCTGTACCGCTTGCCGACTTAATTCATTAAGCAAACTTCCCGCTTCGGATGAAGAGTTTCCATTCGTCATAAGCTGCATTGCAAACGGTTTTGCAACCTCCATAAAGTTAAAGTCTGGGTCGAGACCTTTGCCAACCCCTTCTAGAGTCGAGAAAGCTCGCATCACAAAGGTAAAGGTAGCCGGAAATCGAAAGGGTTGGCCGTAGGCGATCTCATACAAATCGTCGCTAATGGCGCTAACGGACTGATCCTCAAAGGGCTTGTCCATGAAGTTGTCTAACATGAACTGCACCGATCGCCGCACCGGCCCCATGTCATCGGTCGGAGCCAAAGCACCCAAGGCAATTAAGGATTCAACGACGCGATCGGCATCCTTCTGAGCAATGCCAAAAAAGGTGTCAAGCAGTTTCTCACGAGTAATGGCTTTGACCTGCCCCATCATGCCAAAATCGTAGAAAATTAGCTCTCCTTCGGCGCTGACTGCAATATTGCCAGGGTGCGGGTCGGCGTGAAAGAACCCATTGTCAAGAAGTTGATGCAGGTAGGCTTCTGCGCCCAGATTGGCCAAACGCTTGCGATCGAGTCCTGCCGCTTCTAGCGCCTCATAGTGACTGATCTTGATCCCCGGCAGATATTCCAGGGTCAGCACTCGTGGAGAAGCGTAGCGCCAGTAGACTCTGGGCACCTTTACCCAATCCAGTCCTCTAAAGTTGCGGCGGAAGGTATCGGCGTTGCGGCCTTCGTTGAGATAGTCAATCTCTTCCCAGAGAATCCGGCAGCATTCTTCATAAATGCCAATCCAGTCGCGTCCGCGTCCCCATTCGGGATGGCTTTGAAAATAGCGCGTGATCCCCTTGAGAATGGCCAGGTCGATCTCAAACAGTCGTCTCAAACCGGGACGCTGAATTTTGACAACAACTTCTTCACCCGAATAGAGTTGAGCGCGATGAACCTGCCCTAAACTGGCGGCAGCAAGGGGAATCGGATCAAAACTGCGGTAGAGTTCGGCGATCGACTTGCCCAAATCCTGCTCAACGATTGTCTCGACCTGTTCGTAGCTAAAAGCAGGAACGCGATCTTGAAGTTTCGACAATTCTTCGACAAACTCTACGGCAAAAAGGTCGGCCCGAGTCGAAAAAAGTTGACCAATTTTGATAAAAGTCGGCCCCAGATCAAGCAGCGTTTCGCGAATCCAAGCGGCCAGCGATCGCCGCCTTGCTGCTTTTTTTGCATCCGAGATGCCGCCCTGGTAGCTCCAAGACTTGTTGTAAAGCCACCTTGCGCCCAACAGCTTGAGGACAAATGCCCAAATATCAATAAAGCGCCCTTGTTTTGAGTAGCGTTCTCGACTCCAGCGATAGGCTTTGGCTTTGTGAGGCTTGGCGATCGCTTTGCGAGAAGGGGTAGCAAGCAGACTTTCTGAGGGAGCGTGACCAAGAGGCAGTTCTTCTAGAGAATCGTCGCTTTCGTGGGTCATGTGAGAAGGCAGTGTTTTAGATACACCATTGCTTGCCCCACCCGGATCGAGGGACAATTTTTGCCACACTTGTAGTTCAGCACCTGTCACTGGCTCCGCGGGGTGCTGGGGCGTGCTGGAGTCATTCGGAGAAACAGACACTCGACCTTCCAACTAACTTTGGTTTAATTATCGGCTATTGATGTAGAAATGTTGCTTAAATTGCTAAACAGAACGACTGCGATAGCGCTGTAACTCTGAGCGTAACTCAGCAATTTCGGCTCGAAGGTCGTCGATCGTCGCCTGCAAATCAGTGGGAGCATCGACTCGGACAATCGTAGAGGTCTGCGATCGTTGAGCCATTTCTGCTTCGCGGTTGGCTCGTTCGGTGACTTGATCGACAAAGGTTCGCAAGTTTTCTCGCTGTTCGGCATCAAATTTGCCCAATTCGCTCAGGGCATTTGTGACCCCCGCTTCAAGCTGTTCATAGGCGATTTCAGCGATCGCTCGACCGACAAAAAAGGCGTGAATCAAAGGACTACTCATGGGGTTTTTCATACGCACACTGCCCTGAATTATAGCTTGCCTGAACTCAGGAGTGGGGGTAGCGAGAAACTGCTAATTGAGCTAATGCTAGTTTTCCAAATCCATGCGACCAAAGCCGCAAGAGATTGCTGACTCATCGAATTTGGCTACATTCCTCACACAAATTGAATGAAAGGAATGGGTTCCTGAATCTCAAGTTCTCATTCTTTAGGCGGGACGGGAGCAGTATCACGAGTGCTGCCTCCGATCGGTTGCTTGTTGACAGGGGGCGGCTCCGGCGCGGCGCTAGGAGGTTCGGGAGCGGGAGGTTCGGGGGCTTGATTGGGAGCAGGCGCAACGGGAGCGGGGGGTGCAGGAACCGGATCAGGCTTGACGATCGGGGGAGCTACCTCAACAGGGTCTTTGGCGCGAGGGGTGGCAGGACGAGGCTCAACAGGTTTGGGCGGAGCGGGTTCGAGGTAGGTATCAGCAGGAGGAGCGTTTTTATAGTCTGAGCCGCTAGGAATCGAAGTTTCTGACGGACGTGCATTGACGGCGTTGCGGGTGGAGGCTCCGGTGACAGGCTTCTCGACTGGAATCTCTGACAAGTCTTCTGCATTTGGCGTGCCTTTCCAGTCCTTTGACGGAAAAGACTGTTCGGGGTGAAAGAGGCTGGCACCGGGGGCTTGGGCGGCACTAAAGCGTAAAACTAGCCCAAAACATACGCCGATCGCAGCCGCCGCTACACTGGTGAGTCCAAGAATTTTGGGCAGGCGGGGGGGTAAGACAGCGGGAACCGGGGCGAGTTTTTTGGCGGCAGACACAGCGGTTGCATTCACGGTAGAAGGGGGCTGTGTGATGGCGGCGGGCACGATCGGCAAAGCGGCTCCCTTACCGTTGTCGGTGGATGGCTTTGGCGGGACTGGCGAAATCGCGACTTGAGCAATCGGGACGGCAGCATTGGCTGAGTGTCCGTTGCTAAAAACGGGAGGCGGCGGTGGGGCGGCAGCAGTTGGTGGGGCGACCAGCGGCAATGATTCTCTCGGTAGGAGGCGCAGCCAGTCAGCGATCGTCTGAGGGCGCACATTTTTGTCGTTAGAAAGACCCCGCAAAATCGCTTGCTTGATAGCAGGATTCCAGAGTTGTCCGTCAAATTGCAGGGGCTGACTGGGCGGACGGGCGGTTAGTAAGTAATAAAAGAGGGCGACGAGGGCGTAGAGGTCGATCGCAAATCGATTGTCACCGAGCCAAGAGGCATCCGGCGGGGCGAATGAGTTAAGGTCGGCGGCGGAGTTTTGTGAGGGGGTCACAGAGGTTGCTAGGTCGTGAGCAATCCCAAATCCAACCAAAACGGCGAGATTAGTTCCTTGTCGGCGAATTACTGTTTGAGGCTTGAGGTTGCGGTGAATCAGTCCGTTGTGGTGAGCGACTGCCAGAGCCGCCCCGATTTGCCGAATAAAATAGACGGCTTGAGCTTCGGTGAGTGCGCCTTTGACCTGGATGATTTCGGCCAGGGTTCTTCCGGGCACCTGATCCATGACGATAAAGGGCAGATTTTCTTCTTGAAAAAAGTCGAGAACCCGGACGATGCTAGGGTGCTGACTTCTCGCTAAAAGGCGGGTTTCTTCGACAAAGCGCTGGTGCAGGTGAGGAAAGCTACGGGTAATTTGCAGGCTGGGGTCGATCGTCTTGACAACTACTGTTTGATTTAAATAGGTCTGGGTAGCTAGATAAGTGATGCCAAAATCTTGATTGCCCAACGCCTGATTGAGCAGATATTTTCCGCCCTGGAGAGTGATTCCCGCTTTAAGTTCCATCGCTGTCTCTCTGCACAGTTCAAACCATGCTACCCCTTTCGGGCAGATTTACCTAGAATCAGGAACTAGGAATTTTTCAGCAATTTGGCAGAGGATGGTGTTGGGCTAGATACGCTTCTGTCTGAGAGCGATCTCTTTGAGTTACCCGCAAGGGGTCGCTCAATTCTCCATCCAGCGTAGCCGCCCACAAATCGTCCAAAATTTGCTTAAACTGAGGGCCAGGTTTGTATCCCAACCGTTGCAAATCCTTCCCGTCGATCGCGGGTTTCACCGTTGACCAGACCGTGACGTAGCGCCAAATTTGTCTGCGAATCGGTTCCTTCGGAGTTGCGCCTTGCGCTAATCGTGCACTCTTGACCGCCACTAAAACGAGCATCGGCAGATCATAAGGTTTGAGCAGTCGAGCGATTTGACTGGGACGATGACAGTGAGGCAGATTCTCGTCTAGGTGATGTTGAACCGTCTCTAACCGGGAGAGGCGATCGCGGCTATCACTCGCGAGTTGCAGATTTTGGGCGACCGGAAGGCGATCTGCGGGATCAAGCTGCGCGATCAAAACTTCTAGCCGCAGTTGCCAGGGGGTGAGGGTCTGCAAACGATCGCAGGCAATTAGCTTTTCTACAAATCGCAGTTGCCAACTCAGGGCTTGATCGAATTTCAGATTGGGATGAATGCAGCGCAAGGCTTGCAGGTCGTCTAACTTCTGTAGAGCTGCCTTCCAGTAAGGGGCTTGCAGACTGTATTTGAGTTCTGATTTGAGGCGAGTTTGCAAAGCGGGCGCGTTGACCCGTCCGGCGACTTTTTGAATCTGTTCGTAAATACCACTGGCGATCGCGTGACGAATGTAGCCTTCGGTCTGTGGCTCGATCTCAAACCCCAACCGCACCGCAAACCGGACTGCCCGATAAATGCGCGTCGGATCTTCGATAAAGCTGTTGGTGTGGAGGACACGAATCTGTTTTGTTTGCAAATCGAGAACGCCGCCAAAAAAATCCAACAGATCGCCAGAGCGCGGATTCGTCAATCTCAAGGCCAGCGCATTAATGGTGAAATCTCGACGATACAAATCCTGCCGAATCGAACTCGCCTCTACTTCTGGATTAGCTGCCGGGTAGGGATAAAACTCCGTCCGAGCCGTGGCGATGTCAATCCACAGCGAATCGAAACCAGGATCTTTGTGCCACAGCAGCGCTGCTGTTTGAAACTTGCCATGCACCTCCAGACGAGCGTTGGGATAAAGCGTTTGCAACGATCGCGCTAATTCCACACCTGCGCCCACATCGGTCGATCGATGGTAGCCATCCACCACCAGATCAATGTCCGTAATCATCACATCCGAATCGGCTAACAACAGATCGCGCACCGCACCCCCCACTAGATAAAGGTGCCAGCCTCGCAGTTCGGCTTGTTGGGCGGCGATCGTCAAGATTCTCCGGAGATTTTCAGGAAGTCGATCGAGGGTTGGAGGGTTAACTTTTGAGATTTGAGTGAACGGCTCCTTGGTTCTGCTCTGCTCCCCGGTTTCTTGTTGATGAATCTGTCTCAGCACATCCGTTCGCGTCACAATGCCCACTAGTTGACCTTCGTCCAAAACGGGAAGCCTCCCGATGTCATAGGTGACCATCAGAGATTCGATTTCGGGGAGGCGTGTGTCGGGCGCGATCGTCTTCAAATTCGTCGCCATATAGCCCTTAACTGGAGCGTGACTAAACCCATGATGTAGGGCAATGTCCAGATCGCGACGCGACACAATGCCGACAAGCCGATCTTGAGAATCCACCACCGACAAGCCAGAATGCCCATAGCGCAGCAAAATTCTTTGAGCTTCGGCGATCGTCGTCTCAGGGCGAATTGTGCGAACCGGAGCCGACATCAACTCACGGGCGATCGGCGGCTGGGGAATCTGAGCGCTCAAGGCAGTAACCAACTGTGCCAAAAGGTCTGGATCGCCGTCTCGCACCGTGACCGCTGCCGCTTGAGAATGCCCGCCGCCCCCCCAAGGTTTGAATAGCGCATTGAGATGGGTGCCTGGGATGCGCGATCGCCCAATCACGGTCAAAACATTGGCCTCCGACTGATTTGCCCCGCGACAGTATTGGTGGGCCAACAGCAGCGCATCACTTTCAGTCATGTCAATCAATCGAGACGCAAGGCTAGACAGTCCTGGCACATAATCCTCCGTTTTTAACAGCACCCATGAGACGGTATAGCCCTCCATGACTTCTGACTGCAAGGTGTCTAAAGCTTGACTGAGCAGCATTTGCAGAGTGGGAGAAAGTCCAGGATCGACGTAATGGGCGATCGTTCGCAAATTTGCCCCCTGCGTCATCAACCACGCCAACGCCGTCGCATCTCGTGCAGTCGTCTGCTCAAACGTCAGCGATCCCGTATCGACGTGAATACCCAGCGCCATGACGGTGGCTTCTACAGCATTGAGTGAAACTTGCGCTGACTGGAGTTTTTCTACAATCAACGTCGTCGTCGCCCCAACCGATTCCACACAAAGCTGATGAGTGGGAATGTCACAATCTGCTGCTGAATGATGGTCATAGATTGCGATCGTCAGATTGGGCAGATCAAACCATTCCGCCATTTTGCCGAAGCGATCGCGCCGTTGAGCATCCACCAAAGAGAGGGCATGAATGGTATCGGAAGCAATCGATCGCCGCTCAATCAAAGCAAACTCATCGCGATGCAGCGCCAAAAAATCTCGCACCGTCGGATGGGCACCCCCCGCCAAAACGATCCGCGATCCCGGTAAGAGACGAGTCAGCCCTACGGCCGCCCCCAGCGTGTCAAAATCTGCCGTCGTATGGCATAGAATCAGGTGCATTTTTCTGATAGGTTACTTTCATGGGCTGGTGATAAGTGCAGTCTATCTGCCGCCAAAGCTGGGTTTATTTATTTGCTGAGTTTGGGAGAAAAAAGATGTCAATTTTGTTTCAGATTGCCTTAGCTGCTCTCGTTATCTTCTCATTTGTCATGGTGGTCGCAGTGCCCGTTGCCTACGCTTCCCCTCGCAATTGGGATCAGTCAAAGCGGTTATTGCTTTTGGGGTCGGGACTTTGGATTATTTTGGTTTTTGCCGTAGGCGCACTCAATTTCCTGGTTGCTTAAATTTCAAGTCACCTCTCAAAATGTGCTGAATGATGAACACAGGCGTTGCAATTCAAACGCTATCTTTTGTTGCAAAACAAGTTAAGACCTGATTCGTCATTCAGCCACCCCAAAGTTATCTTTCTTAAGTTGATTATGAACGTTTAGAGTTGCGAATTGTTTTCTCTGATACCCAGAAAACCCATCTCAACCATAAAACCTACATAAATTCACTAAATTAGCTCTGTTCAAAAGTTGACGATGCCGCTAGATTAAGTGGATATCCGGAAGAACTCATCTTTTGGATGAAATGCGGTTCATAAAGAATAGATTCAAAGATGCTTTTAAAAGCGTTTTTGAGACTCACTCTGAGATCGTAGCTGTGAATCATTGATACTTAGATTGAAACAATGACATTATTTGAAGGATCGTTTGCTCATTCCGATAGTTTCCGATTTGCGATCGTGATCGGCCGATTTAACGACATGATCACCAACAAACTTTTAGAAGGCTGTCAAGACTGCCTCAAGCGTCACGGCGTAAACGTCGATCTTGACTCTCAAGGAACTCAGGTCGATTATGCCTGGGTGCCCGGTTGTTTTGAGTTGCCCCTTGTCGCCCGACAGTTGGCGCTCTCTAGTCGCTACGATGCCATCATCTGTCTAGGAGCCGTGATTCGCGGTCAGACGCCTCACTTTGACTACGTATCCTCCGAAGTTTCTAAAGGCATTGCGGCAGTTGGGTTTCAGACCGGAGTCCCTGTAATTTTTGGGGTGATCACTGCTGACACGATGCAGCAGGCCTTAGAGCGGGCAGGCATCAAGAGCAATCACGGCTGGGGCTATGGGATGAATGCCCTAGAGATGGCCAGCCTGATGCGACAAATCAAAGGCAGCACATCACACTTTACTAATGGAGCGCTTTCTCCAGCAGCTCACCATACGCTTTCTGCCTCAATGCACAGTGCCGTTGCCGAAGCGTCTGAGTAGCGTAAGACTCCTAAAGCTTTATCCTGACTCAGTGTTGCCCCCACTGGGTTTGTAGAGAGGTCGATCGCCTTTAGTAGTTACGACCCTGGGATTAAATTCCAGGTTTCAAATTGTCTTGAAGAGTTGCTACCAATTTTGTGCTATAAATCTACAGTAATCTCATCTAAAAACCGGAGATTAAAGGTTGATGAGAAGCTCAAAGTTCTTGGACTCTCTCCGTAAGTCCTGAATGCGATTAACTTTCCTCATCCCTCACCGTTCTTAAGAGGTTTCTTGTCGTGGGCATTGTAGTCGAAGACGTATCTAAACAGTTTGGCAGCTTTCAGGCACTCGATCGCGTCAATCTAGAAATCAAAAGTGGCTCTCTGGTCGCGCTGCTGGGCCCGTCTGGATCAGGAAAATCGACGTTGTTGAGGCTGATTGCAGGGCTAGAAAACGCCGATGTGGGCAAGATCTGGCTGACGGGAGAAGATGCCACCGATCGCAGCGTACAAGATCGCAACATCGGATTTGTCTTTCAGCACTATGCCTTGTTCAAACATTTGACGGTGCGGCAAAATATTGCCTTTGGAATGGAGATTCGCAAAACTGAGAAAGGGAAGGTCAAAAAGCGCGTCGAAGAACTGCTGGATCTGGTGCAACTGGGCGGACTGGGCGATCGCTATCCGTCTCAACTTTCAGGAGGGCAGCGCCAACGGGTGGCCCTGGCTCGTGCCCTGGCGGTTGAGCCTAAAGTATTACTGCTAGATGAGCCGTTTGGGGCGTTGGATGCCAAAGTCCGCAAAGATTTGAGAGCGTGGCTGCGTCGTCTGCATGATGAAGTCCATGTCACGACCGTTTTTGTGACTCACGATCAGGAAGAAGCGATGGAAGTCGCCGATGAAATTGTCGTGATGAACAAGGGCAAAATCGAGCAAATTGGCACGCCCGCCCAAATCTACGACCATCCGGCAACCGCCTTTGTGATGAGCTTTATTGGCCCGGTGAATGTGTTGCCCAGTTCGTCTCATCTGTTTCAAAACAATGGCTTTGACTCAGCCAATCCTGAGATGTTTTTGCGGCCGCACGATATTTTGGTAGAAACCTCGCCCAATGGCAGCACTGTCGCTGCTAGAGTGACTCGCCTGATTCATCTAGGTTGGGAAATTCAAGCAGAACTGACCCTCGACGACGGACAGGTGATGACCGCCCATCTGACCCGCGATCGCTTCGACGAATTAAAGCTAGAACCGGATCAGCGTGTCTATATCAAGCCCAAGGATGCCAAGTCTTTTCCGCTCTACTATTCAATCTGATACTGTTCAATCTGATACTGTTCAATCTGAGTCGTTCAAAGATTCCAGAATCCTGCCTCAGAGTTGACTCAGATGTGAAACCATTCTGGAGAGCAAGGCACGATCGCGCGATCTTCCTTTATCCTTGCGGTGTGGTTTTCAGGAAACGGTATGGATAAATATGTGGAAGTTTTGCCCGATCTAACGACGCTGGTAGAGCGATCGCGGCAAATCGTCGTTCAGAAACTACAAGCGGCGATCGCTGAACGGGGAATGGCGACGATCGCGCTGGCAGGTGGCGGTACTCCCAAACCCTTGTACGAAAAGCTGGCGAGTGAATCGTTGCCGTGGGATAAAGTGCACATTTTTTGGGGCGATGAGCGCTACGTTTCTCCAGATCACCCAGACAGTAACCAGCGAATGGCCCGATTAGCCTGGTTAGATAAAGTAGACATCCCATCAAAAAACATTCATCCGATGCCGACTGATGAAGACGATCCGGCGATCGCGGCTCAAAAACACGCAGCCGAACTGCAAGAATTTTTTCAGACTCAATCGGGTGAATTTCCATCCCTGGATGTGATCTTGCTAGGAATCGGTGATGATGCTCATACGGCTTCGCTGTTTCCTCACACAGACGCATTGCAGGTGTGCGATCGCCTAATCACTGTAGGCAACAAAGACGGTCAGCCGCGTATCACCTTTACCATTCCTCTAATCAATCAAGCGGGTACCGTTCTTTTTATGGTGGCCGGAGCTAACAAACAGTCTGCGCTGGCTCAGATTTTTGCGCCCGTTGCGGATGGAAACACCTATCCTGCCCGGTTTATTCAAGCCCAAGCGGAATTGTGGTGGCTCCTCGATCGACCCGCCGGAGAGAACCTGGCAGAGACCTGAATTCTAAGACGTGAATTCTAAATAGAAGGTGACGCAAACTCCTTCCTCTGACCAGTCTTCCTCTATCATTAACTTTGGTGAATGGGGAACCTGCATGATCGTTTGTCCAAATTGTAATCATCAAAATCCGGAGGGTGCCGTTCAGTGTGAGGCTTGTTATACGCCCCTTCCGGCAACGATGCAATGTCCAAACTGTGGCGCGACCGTCCAGGCAGATGCTAGCTTTTGTGGTCAGTGCGGCTTTAATTTGAGGACAGCCACCATGAGTCAGAGCCATCCGGAAACGCCCGACCCGATCGTGAATCTACCCCCGGATTCGATCGACCTCGATCCCCTGGTTCCCCCCGACCCTTTAGTCGTTTCTCCTGAAATGTCACCCAATCCTTCCCCCGTCGCCTCTGAGCCTGAAGAAGCAGTTATGGCTCCGATTCCTGTCACGCCCGTTGCCTCCAGTGCCACTCAGCTACAGCAACAAAGCGCCAAACTGCTTCACATTCAAACCGATGTGGTGATCGAGTTACCGCCTGGTCTACCTGTCGTGCATTTGGGCAAACCCAACGATCGCATTCCACCCGATGTAGATGTGTCTGGCTTTCCTGACTCAGAAATTGTCTCGCGGATTCATGCAGACATTCGCATGGAGGGCGATGCTTATTTTATCGAAGATGTGGGAAGCTCAAACGGCACCTATATCAACAATGCGCCATTACCTTTGGGCAATCGTCATCGACTGCGGGCAGGCGATCGCATCTCTCTGGGTAAAGGAGACAAGGTTTCGTTCTTGTTTCAGTTATCCTAAGTCTGCGTTTGTTTCGTTTACCCACGGTATCTTTAGTAACTTCGGCAATCTGATTGGATGATTCTGGGCTAATTTAGATGGATGACTGTTTTCTTTTTAGATTTTTTCATTCATCACAGCTTTAGAATCAAAAGCCTCTCAGGTTGCCCTTTGGTTTGTCTGCCTCTTCATGCTCTCCAGCGAACGTGATTACTCTGACCCTGCTGCACCCCGTCCAGTTAACGCCCGTTCAATGTTGGACTTTTGAGGATGAATCTGTCATTCGCATTGGTCGAGCAACGGATAATCACGTTGTCCTCTACAGTGCGGTGGTTTCTCGGTATCACGTAGAAATCCAGTGTGACAGTGCGGTTTGGGCTGTCTTGAGTCTGGGTGCTAATGGTACGTATGTCGATGGCAAACGCATTGAGCAGGTGCCAATTAAGAATGGGATGATCATTCGTCTGGCGCGATCGGGCCCCAATATTCAGATTCATGTCGGCGTGTCTGCTCGTGCTGAAGCGAAAAAGATCACGGGAGAACGGACGCTTTCTCAGCGACTCAAGCCTGATTTAGAAGAACACTCGCCCGAAAGAGAGTCTACTCAACCGTTGAATTCGGCCGCAGTTGGGGCACAACTTCCCGATCGTAAGACCGCAATGGAGCCACCTCAGCTAAATGTGGTCTGTGCCCACACTCGCAAAACGCCCGATCTGAGATTCTGTATTGATTGTGGTGCGCCGCTCAGAATTCAGCAGGTGATTGGCGAGTATCAGGTGGTCAAACTGCTGGGACAGGGCGGCATGGGCAGCACTTATCTGGTCTGGCGAGATGGTAAGCATCTGGTTCTCAAAACGCTGAACGATCGCTGGCTGGGTGAGCGTAAGGCAGTGGAGCTATTTGAGCGTGAATCCTTTGTTCTCAAACAGCTAAAGCATCCGGGAATTCCTGAGTGGCGAGACTTCTTTATCAAAGCGGGACAGCCGTATTTGGTGATGGAGATGATCTATGGGCGATCGCTGCATCAGCAGGTGAGCAAGTGGGGTGCGGTGCCCCAAAAGCAAGCGATCGCTTGGGTGCTAGAAATCTGCAACATTCTGGAATATTTGCATGGACGGTCAGTTTTGCATCGTGACATTAAGCCAGAGAATTTGATTCGGCGATCGGTGCCTACGGCTTTTCATGAGGTGACGCTGATTGATTTTGGAGCGGTGCGGCTTTTGGGCTTGCAGTCGGGGACGCGCATCGGTTCGCTCGGCTATACGGCTCCTGAGCAACAAAAGGGCATTGCGACTCCTGCATCTGATTTGTACTCATTAGGGACGACGCTGGCGTTTTTACTATCAGGACAAGAACCAGAGGCGTTTTATCGCTACCGAGAACAGGGACATCGCTTTTATCCCGAATATGTGCCAGGTTTGACGACGGAGATTGCTCAGGTGATCCGCAAATTGACGAACCCAGAGGCGAACGATCGCTACCAGTCTGCCCAAGAAGTTGCAGAAGCATTGCGAGAGATCGGATGAGAATGCTGGGCGAAACGAGTTAAAATCGTCTGCCTGGACATTTTTATATTTTCATGAAAATTGCAACCTGGAATGTGAACTCGGTTCGGACGCGCCTGGAGCAGGTGACGCATTGGCTTCAAGAGAATCCGGTTGACGTGCTGTGTCTTCAAGAGACGAAGGTCGTGGATGAGCTATTTCCGCGATCGTCCTTCACGGATCTGGGCTATGAAACTTATATTTATGGTCAAAAAAGCTACAACGGGGTGGCGCTGGTCAGCCGATCGCCACTGTCAGATGTGAGGATGGGCTTTGGGGCCGTTTTGCCAGATGTGGGTGATTTGGATGAGCAAAAGCGGGTGATCATGGGCGTTGTAGACGGCGTTCGAGTAGTGAATTTGTATGTGCCCAATGGATCGGCGATCGACAGTGACAAATACGTTTACAAACTGCACTGGTTAAAAGTTCTGCGCGAATACTTGCAGGTATTACTACAACAGTCCAGCAGTCTATTGGTGTGTGGAGATTTTAATATTGCGCTAGAAGATATCGACATTCACGACCCCAAAAATCGTCAGAAACAAGTGATGGCAACCGATGCAGAACGGGATGCCCTGCGGAATGTTTTGTCCTTGGGACTGTCGGATGCGTTTCGCAAATTTACTTCAGAAGGCGGCAACTTTAGCTGGTGGGACTATCGGACGGGTGCCTTTCGGCGCAATGCAGGCTGGCGAATTGATCACCACTACCTGACCCCGGATTTGTATGAGCGATCGACGAGCTGCACGATCGACACCACCCCTCGCAACCTCACCCAACCCAGCGATCACACGCCTGTCATCGTCGAACTTTAAGTTGAACTTTAGACCATTAACCGCTACCAATAAGAAGTCACAACAGGCAATGATATGTTTTTAGTCACGGGCGCAACAGGTGGATTGGGTCGTCGAATTGTGCGATCGCTGCGAGAGCAAGATTTGGCGGTCAGAGCGTTTGTACGCTTGATGTCAAACTATGCCGAACTGGAAAATCGTGGGGCAGACGTTTTTATTGGTGACTTGTCCAGAGATCGCGATATTCAAAAAGCCGTTCAAAATGTGCACTATGTGATCAGCGCCCACGGGGGAGAAAGTGAATCGATTAACTATCGCGCCAATATTGAACTAATCGATCGCTCCCTCGAATCAGGCGTTGAGCATTTTGTGTTTATTTCTGTGTTGGGAGTCGATCGTGGCTATGAGGATGCGCCTGTGTTCAAAGCCAAGCGAGAAGTTGAGAAGTATTTACAAAACAGTGGGTTGAATTATACGATTCTGCGACCTGCGGGGTTTTCGTCCAATTTGCTGCCTCTCGCTGAACAGTTTCGCCGCACGGGAACCTATCTGCTGATTGGAGATCCTCAAAGTCGCACATCGATCGTGAGTACCGATGATTTGGCAAAAATTGCGATCGCCTCCGTCTCAGTCGAGGGTGCCAAAAATCAGATCTTGCCCGTGGGCGGCCCAGAAGTTTTGCAGCGTCAGGATGTTCCTCGGATCTTTGGGCGAGTCTTTGACCGTGAACCCATTCTGATCAATCCGCCTCTTCTCGCCTTTGACGGCATTCGCAATGTGGTTGGACTATTCAATCCAAAAGTCCGGGAATCTTTGGGAACGTTGAGAGCGCTGCTGGCAAATGAGTATTTTTGTACGCCTGCGGAAGTTGAACGGATCGAATCACTGTTTGATTTGAAGTTGGAGACGTTAGAAAGTTTTTTACGACGCTATGTGAGTAATTAAACGCCGATCTCTTCGAGTTACCCGCAAGGGGTCGCTATTCCCAGTAGTATTGCGACGATCGCTCCAATTAGTGTATTCAAAACGTTCACAAATTCATTCGTCAGCCAGTCAAACTTCGACTGCAATGTAGCTCCGATTACGCTTTCTAGATTGGTTGCAATAAAAGCGGCAATGATACAAAATCCGACTCCGATCGGGGAAATCATGCCCACAGCCCAAGCGAGGAAAGCGATGGCGACGGATGCGACAATTCCTGCAAGTGTCCCTTCTAAACTGACGGCTCCTTCTGTCCCTCGTGGCACAGGTTGTAGCGTTGTGATCAAAAAAGTGCGCTGCCCATACGCTTTACCGATTTCGCTGGCGCAAGTGTCAGAAAGTTTTGTACAAAAGCTGGCCACATAGCCCAACAGCAAGACGGGAATGAATTGAGGCTGTTGTGCAAGTTGTAATGCCAAAACGCCCAACGCGCACAAGGTTGCCGTCAAAGCCGACCCCCAGACGTTTTCAGGGCCGCGGGCACCCGATCGCTTTTCTGCAATTCCCATCGCCTCTTTTTGCGCCTTGCCGACAAAGGTAATGCCCGACCCGACTAAGAAGTAAAACCCAACGATCACATACCCCTGCCAGCCCAAAATGCCCCAGACAATCACACCCAATATCCAGGCATGAATCACACCCGCTAAAGTCAAAAGTTTCTTAGGAGCAAACCAAACGATCGTCAGCAAGACCGTATTAATCGCAACAGCGATCACCCAGGGAGTGAGGAGTGAGGAGTGAAGAGTGAGGAGTGAGGGCATCGGTGATTAGAAAATTCGCGATAATTTATTGTGACACCCCTCAACTTGGAATTCACCTCTCATGACTTCTCCTGTTTTATTTCACTTAGCCTTCCCAGTGAGCGATATTGGTCAGACTAAGGAATTTTATGTGGATGGGTTGGGCTGTGGGTTGGGGCGAGAAAGCGCTCAGGCTGTGATTCTCAATCTCTATGGACATCAGCTTGTCGCCCACTTGACTGAGGAACCGTTGACCACTCAAAAGGGCATTTATCCACGTCACTTTGGGCTGGTGTTTACGGAGCGATCGGACTGGCAAACTCTTCTAGAACGAGTCCAGCAAAAGCAGCTTGCGCTCTACCAGCAGCCCAAAGAGCGCTTTCCCGGAACGCCCCTCGAACATCGCACCTTTTTTCTCTCAGACCCCTTTTCAAATCTGATGGAGTTTAAGCACTACGCTCACAGTTCGGCTGTTTTTGGCGATCGTCAACTGGCGCAAATTGGCGATCGCTAACGGACATCGGTTGTCACCTTCTCCCCGCGCACGGGTTCTTTGAGCGCATTGACCACCGCTTCTAAGCCTTTTGAGTCGGTCACCATCCAGGCATGAAGCGGCACATTCACCTGGATCGCCTTTCCGACGGGGAGTTGAGAACTGCTGGCTGGCACGATCATTAAATCCATCGGTGTCCAAACAGAGGTGAAATTTAGCCGATCCAACATCTGCACATCTCGATTTAAATCATTGAGAAATGAACTGTCAGGACGCATCTGCACACAGCCTGGACGCTGAGAGAGATAGGCGACGATCGTGCCCTTGTGGGGAGAGGAGATCGTAACAAACCGCTGAACGCGATCGAGTCCTCCCAATCGCTGCACATAATATCGGCTAACCACACCCCCCATGCTAAAGCCCACCAGATCAAAGGACTGACCTTTGGGCAAAG
This sequence comes from Phormidesmis sp. 146-20, assembly GCF_052939475.1. Classification (NCBI taxonomy): domain Bacteria; kingdom Bacillati; phylum Cyanobacteriota; class Cyanophyceae; order Leptolyngbyales; family Leptolyngbyaceae; genus Phormidesmis; species Phormidesmis sp. 146-20. The sequence continues at coordinate 29,114 of NZ_JBJPHT010000034.1, read as the reverse complement.
TCGTCTCGACAAATTCGGCAAGCTGTTGGGCTAGATAATCAAGGGGGCGATCGCCATTCGACGGAATCAAATCCAGGCTATAGACATTCCAGCCGTGGGTCGCCAGATACTTGGTCATGGTTCTAAAAATCGCCGTCGTGTCGGTCAATCCATGCACTAGCACAACGGGATTGCGAGAGTCTACGGTAGTCATTCTTGAGAAAGGTGATTTTGGGTAAGCAGTTCATCATCAGATCACTAGCTTAGTAGAATCCCTCGATCGTTGCGGTTAGGTCGAGGACAGCGTTTGAAATGGCATGACGCGAGAGCTAACCTATCAGGCAACTAACCCCAAACGCGATGGCATAATCTTTCTCAAGGGGTTTCAAAAGTCAGAGCGAGAATCATCGAAGGCGCGATCGTCACGGTGATCATTACCTTTTGCGCTGGCCATTCTGTTTCTATTCAAGACGCACAACGGCTAGACATAAACGCTCCTAACACTTTCTGGCTTTCTTTAAGGCGTTGCTGATTGGAGGGATAAATCTGTGGGAAGTGTCCATCTTTTCGCCCCCTAAATCCCCCAAAATTGGGGGACTTTGAACCTTGGGTTTCCCGCCGCTTTGGGGCAATTCATCCCCTGATTCAGCAACGCCTTCAAAATAGTCTGTAGCTGGCGGAGAAATACACACCATCTTCTTGTAGAGTGCGTTTTTCTCCAGAAATTGACAGCAGTGGAATCCCCCAATCAAGCCTTGCGGTGAAGCGATCGCCCGCCTGCAATCGTAAGCCCAACCCCACCGATGCTAAAGTACTGTCTTCTGGATTGGGCCTGCCCGATCGATTCCAACCTGTCCCAAAATCGACAAAGGGCGTGAGTTGTAGCAGTAGATTTGATCTGGGCGCTCTAAAAATGGGGACGCGCACTTCTGCTGAGGCAAACAACCCGTTATCGGTCAGCAACGCATCTTGACGATAGCCCCGCACACTGTCTTGTCCACCCAGCCCAAACTGCTCAAACGGTAAGAGCGTTCGATCCGCCAGTTGCAGATCCGATCGCACCAATAGCAGCGTATCGGGAGCCAACAATCTCACCCATTGCGCCTGACCTCGCCACGCCAAAAATCGACTATCGGGAGCCGTCTCGTTGATTGTAGAACCTAGCGCATTCAAGCCCAAACTAAACTGTGATCGAACTGCAAACACCGATCGACTACTGCGCTGCGTCCATTCTTGAAAGAATCTCAGGGCGGTGAGTTTGGTTTCTCCCTCGTCGTCTGCACCCAAAGCAGGGAAAGGAATTTCACCATCCAAAAGGGTTGCTTTACTTTCTCGTCGCGTTGCCGTTAAGCCGATCGCCAATTCCTGAGTCGGTTTCTGAATAATTGGCTGACGATAGGTTAATTCGTAGTAGCGAGAAGCCGATTCGATATCCAAAATGTCAAACGGACGCTCAATCACCTTGCTCGACGAAATGCCAAAGTCAAAGCTGAGAGTGCCATTGCGCGGGTTGATCGGCAATGTATAGCTAATGTCTCCCGAATTGCTGCCATTGGTATTGGTGTAAGCCACACTCAAGCCATCTCCCAGACCGAGCAGATTAGCTTCACTGAGTCGAATCTGACGGCGATTGGTGCCCACACTGGGCGATCGAGAGTTATCCAACGTTACTTGAGCCGCAAAGGTCTTGGCTTCGGTCACTTTGACTTCGAGCAAGCTTTGTCCGGGTGTGGTTCCGGCTGAGAGTTCTGCTGACAGATTTTGAATCAGTGGATTGAGCTGTAATAGCTGCAACGCTTCGAGGAGTTTGGCGCGATTAAGGGGTTTGCGAGTCGCGATCGCAACTCGGCTTCTCACGTAATTAGGAGCCAATCGCCCCGATCCGGTTACTTTGATGTCTTCTAGTCCGCCCTCGACGACGCGAATCTCAACCACTCCTGCCTCAAGCTTTTGCGGAGGAATAAATGCGCCTGATGTGATGTAACCACGATCGACATAAAACTTGGTCACCGCATCCCGCACTTGAAACAACTCCGCCAGCGAAATGGGTCGCTTGGTAAACGGCTCTGTCACTTTGGCAAAGTCTGCCGCCTCAAACACGGTGCTGCCCGTGACTTTAAACTCCTGCACCGTAATGGATTGGGGCGTGTCTTCAGAAGGTGTTTCTCCGGGCGTGGGAGCGGTGGGCGCAAGCAACTCGGCGGGAGGTGGCAGACGGGGAGGCGCTTCGGGGAGAGGCTGAGGTTGGGTTGAGGGCGGCTGTGGCTCACGAGGAAGGGGATTGTCCGCAGGTGGCAGTTGAGCGCTGATCACCTGAGTCGTTGCAAATTGCAGGCTCAAACTCGCGACCAAAACAGAGAAACCGAGAGAAACCGGGTAGCGACGGGCAAAGTTGGGGGACATGGCAGGAGAAAGAGTGACCAAAGTGAATGAACCGTCGCCTTCGCTCCCTTAGTTAGCTATCAGAATGATGTAATTTCCATCAGTAATTCAGGGTGAGAATTCAACACTGGGATTGAAAGTAGGGTCTAGGTTCGAGTCAATGCTTCCCTGAGAGAGATTACTTCTAACGTGGCTCTAGAGCGGACATTGCTCCACTGATTATATTTGATTAGATCAGACTAAAAAAATAAGTGGAAGATCCCACCGTTTGGACATTCTTCTTCCTCGCTTTGATCGTTAGACTTGAGGATATTTTTGAACGATCGGGCCCTCTCTACCTCATGCGAATTGTTTTCCCATTGGCGATTTTGCTCGGCTTTTTACTGCTGCAAGGTCAGGCCGCTCCGCAATCCACTTCACTACCAAAAAGAACTGCAATGGATCTTGATCAATATCAGTGGAAAAATCGCCTCCTACTGATCTTTGCGCCTTCTGAAAGCAGTGCTGACTATCGATCGCAGCTTCAGTTTCTCAAGGCTCAACAGTCTCAACTGGTTGATCGCAATCTATTACTGATTCGAGTCTTTAAAGAAACTGGCTTTGTTGGAGATCAGGCGATCAACTCGGAGGCGATCGCTCAACTGAGAAAGCGTTACGGCATTCAATCAGACGAGTTTCGCATCATTCTGGTGGGCAAAGATGGCACCGAAAAGCGACGAGAAACGGCTCCTACTGCGATGAATGCAATCTACCGCCAAATTGATCAAATGCCGATGCGCCGACAAGAGATGAGCGATCGTGCTAACTAGATGGCGCTTTCGCTTCGATGTTCAATGCTTCTGCTCCCCAAGCTGCTAATTCTGTGGCCTTAAGAGATTCGCTGTGTTTTTATGATAGTTATTGGACGGGCTGCGATCGGGGGGACTGTGATTCGTTGACGAGGCGATCGACCAGACTGGGCGGGGTGGCCTGGCGAAAGGCTCCGCAGTAGTGCATTGTCAAAACGGCTTTGAAAGCCCAATGATTAGCGGGCACATCGCTAAAGGGGTTAGGTAAAGTTTCAGCGCGATTTTGGACACAGGCTTCGAGAATCTGACGCTGATTGGGCTGAGATTGAGCGGTGTCTTGGGGCTGATTTTCGGCTCTGACGGGAGCAATCAGGGCGATCGTCATCAGAGCAGCGGTAGACAAAACTTTGAATTTCATCACAAACTAAAGAGCGAATTGAGGACTTGTCCCTGTTATATCAATTCACAACCCCAATAGGCTGAAAACTACAGCGGCGAGCCATAATGCTCTAACCAATCAAAAATCTCGTCTAGCTGTGGGAGTGTAATCAAACCATACTTCCAAAGGGTCATTGGCAATAGACTAGGGGTTTGCTCAGAATGCTCTAGTGCCAGCGCGATCGAGGCTTGAGACAGTCCCAGTTCGTCGGTCAAAAATTGGATGAGGGGATGAGTTAATAACTTCATAGGGGCACCCTGCGAAAACAAGACTACAGGATAGCAGACAGTTCCTCTACAAGCTGCACGTTTCCTTTACGAAATGCGTAGAGCAAGCGATCGAGGGCACCTTGTTCTTCTGGATCGAGCAAATCATTAACCAGGGCTGTTCTAATGGTGTAGCGATCGCCGATCGTCAGTTTGCCCGTAGAGGCAGCGTCGGCGTAGAGTTCAGAAATTGCACCTGGAAGGAGATCGCCAGCAATCATCGGGAACCTGTTGGGAATGTGATGTTATTAGTATCAGCTTGCGGCTGTTAAATTTCGGTGACAAGTTAGACACGCAGGTGTGACATTTTGTGAGCGATCGAGTGATATTCATCACGTCTCCCCTTTGAAAACTCAGTAAGAGGAATTTTTATGACGGTGACTAACGCATCAACCGGGTTATATCTTCCCAATCCTGATCTGGTTAAAACGGCCACGGCGGCCATTGACACGTTTGAGAAGTCGAGCGCACCGAGCAAATGGGTGTTTTTGGACAAGGCGACGATTATTAGAGAAATGCGATCGCGGGTCAGTGATCCGTTTCAAATCAATCAAGGAGGACAACCGTTTTGTGGGCCGGCCGCGGTCTTGTTTGAGCTAGTCAGAAAGCAACCGTTGCGCTATGTGCAAATCTGCCAAAGCCTGTTTGAGTCAGGAGGACTACAAGCGACGACCCGCTGGATTTCGGCTTCTGACAATCTGCGTCAGGCTAGTCGCGGCGACCTCAAAATGGGGCAGGCTGATTGGATGGTGTTGGCAACGCTGCGCGAGTCTGAAAATATGTTGTTTCCCGTTGAGCCAAACGCACCAGAAATGATTCGCAACATCGCGGGCATGACCAAATCCTGGGAGATGCGCGGCTGGATTCGTGAAATTCTCGGCTACCGCAAGTCAGAGTATTATCACGCCTACCTGATGAATGATGTTAGTGCCTTAAATCAGAGTGCGATCGCCATCCAATCAGGCGGTGTCGCTTTGATGTTGGTCACTGCTGAAGGCATGTTGCAGAACAATCCGCCGCCGATTCCGTTTCCGAGTCATTGGGTCGTGCTATTGGGTGGCGTGGTAGTGGGAGAGCGCATCAGCTTTGATCTTTACACCTGGTCAAAAAAACTCCATCTCGACATGGATGTACCTTCGTTCAAGAAGTACTTTTGGGCCAGCGTCACGGGAGCGCCTTAGGGTAGGGATGTTGGACGGGAGACGTTGGACAGGAGACATTGGACGGAAGACGTTGGACAGGAGACGTTGGATAAAACAAATTTGAGAACTTTCGATCTAAGGAGATTTCTAGCAGAGAAGTTACCAATCTTGGGAAGCCTCCTAAATCCCCCGCGAGTGAGGGACTTTGAACCAGAATTTCTCTCTAAAAGTCCCCCAAAATTGGGGGTTGGGGGGCTGCCTGGATTAACAACCGTAGCGAAAGAATTCAGCGAATTCACGTAAATTCACGTCGATTTACTGCATCGGATCAAACACCATTTGGGGAACCAGCAGAATGTTATCAAACGATTCGACCTGCTGTGCGATGCCCAAAAATCGATCGTCCTCATGGCGAATTTGCACGATCGACGGATGACTAACTCTGGCGGCTGAGTGCTGATTGGTCAAATTGATCAAAACTTCATCGGTGGCTACTTTTTGACCCCAACACCAGCGTTGAGCCGTTTCCGCAGACAGGGTGACGATCGGCACATGAGACAGCGCCACCTCCGGCGACAGGGGAGAAAATTGGCCCGCTTCAATCTGAGCCGCTAACGCCTCGATCGTCAAACTCTCTGACAGCACAAACCCACTGCTTTCTGTGCGAATGAGAGCTGCCAACGTCGCGCCCGTCTGCAAAGCGGCTCCCAAATCACGGGCGATCGCTCGAATATACGTCCCCGGGCCACAGGCGATCGCCAACTCCAATTCTGGAAAATCACCCGACCGCCAATCCAGCACTTCGATTTGATGAACTTCGACTGATCGGGCAGCCACGTCGATCGCTTGTCCCGATCGGGCCAGATCATACAGCCGCTTTCCCTGCACCTGAATCGCACTGTAATTAGGCGGCACCTGCTGAATCTTGCCCGCAAACTGAGGTAACTGCGCTTTGACGCTTTCCAACGTAAGGTCAGGAACGGCTCGACGAGTCAAAACCTCCCCTTCCAAATCGTCTGTAGCGGTTGTGATTCCTAACCGAATCGTGGCCCGATAGGCTTTGTCTTGCCGCAAATATTGAAGTAGTCGAGTCGCACGACCGAGGGCGATCGGTAACACACCCGTCGCAGCCGGATCGAGGGTGCCCGCATGTCCGACTCGCTTGGTGTTGAGCAGCCGTCGCACTTTGGCCACACAATCATGAGACGTAAAGCCAGCAGGTTTGTTGAGATTTATAAAACCATTCACAAGCAAAATCTACACAGGGACAATTAATCAAACTCAGGTGCCCAAAGATCAGAAATCTGCACTTCCCAACCTGGAAGCAGATCGGGAATGGTCAACGTCTCGCCATCATGCAGGACGACGGCATCCTGATGAGCGCGACGAATTTCAAGCGATCGACCTTCAGGATTGATCAAGATTCCTACTCTAGTTCCCAGGGTGAGGAATTGATCGATTTTGTTTCTCAACTTGGTCAGACTGTCACTCGGAGACTCCACCTCGACCATCAGATCCGGGGCCAACTCAGCAAACGATCGGGGACTTCGGCGCAGTCGATCGGCTTGCACAAACGAAACATCTGGGGCACGAGTATCAGAATTGGGCAACACAAATCCAGCGCTCGACCCCGTGACTCGGCCCAGTTTTTGAGGTCTGACCCAATTTCGCAACTGAGCGCCAAACTCAAACGCCACTTCGTCTGATTCGTAGCCCGATGGACTCCTGACAATAATTTCTCCAGAAACCAATTCCATCTTTAAGTCGGGATGCTCTCCCTGAAGCATTTCTAAATCCTGGATAGTGAGCAATATATGACCTCCCAACGGTGAAGTTGTGCGGCGGCAGATAACCTCGAACTCACACCGATAACCTCTATACCATCCGCACCAACGTATTGTTAGACCGCTGCCAACTACTCTCGATCAAGCCAGTATTGTGGTCTACGCTTGTGGTGCGCTACTGCCAAAATACGAATCTGGTCATCTTCTAACAAGCGATACAAGAGAGAGTGGGGGAACTTGGGTAAAGTTAGACGACGCACAGAGCCTCGAACTTTGGAACCAGCTTCAGGATACCGTGTGAGAAAGTTGACTGCGTTTTCTACTTCTTCTAGGTACTCTAGCCCAAGCCCAACTCTTTGCTCCTCATAATAGATCGCGGAGTCAAGTAACTCTTGTTCCGCTAGTGGATGAAGTACGACGTTTTTCATTGCAAAGACGCACGAATTCGCTGAAATACTTGTTGAGCAGGAACTCCAGCAGTTTGCCCGTCATCCATTGCCCGATCGCGTAGTTCAGCTTCATCAGCCCAGACAGATGCGACTTCTTGATCAATTTCATTGCTCTGACCCAAATGCTCCAAGAGCCGAGCTAATAATGTTGCTTGAGTGTCTCTCGGTAGGGAAAGGACTTCAGCTTCAAGATTTTCAAGTGTCATGGCTATTTAGAGATTCGATAATGAACTGCATTCATTGTATTTGGACTTAAGGATTCTGCGTGATTAGACAAGCCACTTATGCTGAAGGCTTTTCAAATTCGCCGATTAAATTCCCGCATATGGGTTCCTTGATGCAGTGTCCCCAAATCTCCTTCTGCCGACATCCCATAAACTTTGGAACTCACGCCAAATTCCTCGCGGCTTCCATCAGCAAATTCAAAAGTCATGTAGTAATGGGTAGAAGTTGTATCGCTCCAACCTGAGACGCGCGAACGCTTGCCAACAACGCGGGCTTCTCTGGCAAGACGAGGTGAGGAAGCATTGCGGATGGAAGTTGTGATTAAAGAAGCGATTGTATAGAATAAGAGTCCTATGAACAGGAGAAATATACAAAAGATAAAGATTTCCATAGTCTAATTTCTACGTATGCGATTGCTCTCCATTAAAACCTCTCAACCACATCCTAACCGAGAACCTTGCTGAACTTGGACATCGAATCTTACAAATGAAATTTCTCTATCTCCCAACAGAGAACTCAAGCGGTCTAACAAAGGTTTGGTTTGACTGAGCTTCTTTTATTTTGCGATCTGGTCGGCAGTCAGCGATCGAATCAGGCTCAACCGCAAGGGCCCCTGACTGAGAATGCTTGTGTAGGCGGCAGATAGATAAGGACGATAGCTGGGCTGATTGGCGATGTAGGTTTGAAAAAAGGCCAGACTGAGCGCATTTGTGTAGCGACGAGCGACCGCAGGAGTCGGGCCCACCACATCAGGCGGCAAAACAAACGCATCATTTTTGGAGTCTGCCAGGGCTGAGAAATGAGTCGCCCGATCGATGAGAACCAGATAGCGATCGACGGTCTGTAACCAGGTAAAAGGAATAATCTGTTCGGGTAGCGCCGGAGCAACCGTGTCTGCGTTCCCGCCAATTATCATGGTAGGAATTTTAATTTGGTTGAGACCTGCTTGACCCAAAATGCCACTGTTCACCGGATTCATGGCAATGATCGCTTTGACTCGCGGATCAGACAGATCGTAATTGATTTGAGGTAGCGCGATCGCGCGACACTGTAACAGCAGAGAAATATTGAGCGTATCGTCCAGGGCAGTCGGGTTACAGTCCTTTTGTAATTGCTCAAAGTTAATTGAGGCACCTGCCAGGGCAAAGACCGTGTAGCCGCCAAACGATTGTCCAAAAACCCCCACTTCTTGGAGATTGAGCCGTTTGTAACGAGAATCAGACTTTGCAAGGCGAGTCAATTCATCCAGCAGGTATTTAATGTCTAGGGGACGATCGACAAATTCGCTGGGTTCTGCAACGTCATTAGCCACGCCCGCTAACAAGGCCTGAGTTTGTTTGGCACTGCTACCCGGATGTTCGGGAACGGCAACAGCAAACCCATGAGAGGCGAGGTGTTCTGCCAGATATCGGAAGGTTTCTTGATCGGAACCTAACCCATGAGAAATCACAATGACAGGAATCTGCCCGCGACGATCGCCCCGACTCTGCGGCAAATAGACATCGACGGGAAAGATCCGATCGCGTCCCAAAGCCGTGACAAACCCTCGACGGCGATCGATGAGCTTCAGGGTTGTTTTTTGCCAGGGGTAAGGGCCTCTTGTGCCCAAATCGCTGATGCCCTGTAGAGGGGGGGCAGGTTCCTGGGTGGCCAGTTGAGCGATCGTCGTGGTGGCGCGGTTGGTCTGGGAGACAATCTGTTCGAGGTTTCCAGCAATCTCAAGACTCCGCTGCAAATCAATGCGAATTCCGCGGGTAGGAAATTTGCGAAACACATTCAGAGGAGTCAATCCCTGGGGATCGTCGGATGCCAAAATCAGAGCCGCCCGAATCGCAAAAAAACCTGGATCGCGAGACTCTGGCTGAATCACCTGCCCCAATCGTCGCAGCAAAATTTCGCCTTGAGGCGTGTAGAGAAACTGAGAGACGGCGATCGGGGTCAAATCTGCCCGTGCAACCAGGGCTTTTCGCAGGTTTTGCAAATCTTGGGGCTTGGCGTACTGAGCATAAACGAGCAAATCTTCGTCCAGTTCGCCTCTTTGGGCATAAGCTTCGAGCGCAGACACAGAAATCGATCGCTCCAGCAGCCCATAAGATAAGTAGAGCCGTTCGGCGCTGAGTGCCGGGCGAGTCATCAAAACCACGGGCAACAGTCCCCAGCCCATTCGTTTGAGCAATTGACCCGCGGTTCGACGAGTCCGATGAGAAGCGCGATCGTTCATAAAGTGCCCAAGAGTAAGCCGTGAGGGTGATTTCTTAAATTGCTTTGAAGCAGGCATAATTAATTGTGCCGTACCTCGACGCTTAGAGAGCAACGTTCCTTAAGAATTACTTCCAGGTTATTCTAATTACTCTCCAGTTGGTTTTCATCTGCTCAAAGCATCCTTTGTCATTGTGATTAAGAATGGGCTATTGCTTTAATCCTCGGTGTAAGTCTCCTGCGATCGGTGGTCAAAACTACTGTCAAAGTTGTGGTGCAAAATTGATGTTGATGGAGCGCTATCGAGCAATTCAACTATTAGGAAAAGGCGGCTGGGGAAAGGTTTTTTTGTCAGAGGATACTCAAGCAAATCGTCATTGTGTGGTTAAGCAGTTATTACCACCGATCGAAGTGCAAAAAAATCCCGCTTCACTGACAACTTTTTTAAGGCTTTTTCGAGAAGAAGCGGCGCGGCTAGCTGAGTTGGGACATCATCCTCAAATTCCCACATTATTCGATTATTTTGAGCAAGAATTGGAGCAAATGGGGCAACCCAAGGGACAGTCGGCCCCCAAATATTTATACATGGTTCAAGAATATATTCGAGGAACAAATCTATTAGAAGAACTGCAACAAAAAGGAAGTTTTGATGAGATTCAGATTCGTCGTTTTTTGAGAGAACTGTTACCCGTAATCGAGCGAGTGCATGGGCGAAATGTGATTCATCGAGACATCAAGCCTGAAAATATTATGCGCCGAACTGACGACAATCAGCTTGTGTTGATCGACTTTGGAGTAGCCAAAAAATTTACCGAAACGAATGCAGGTAAGCCTGGAACGCGAGTTTTTACCGAAGGCTATGCAGCGATCGAGCAAATTTCAGGTCGTGCCTCGGCTGCCAGTGATTTATATAGTTTGGGCGCAACTTGCTTACACTTACTCACCGGGAAATCTCCTCAAGCGATCGAACAGCTTTTTCAAAGCCAATCCTGGTGGCAAGAAGCGTTAAACCGCTGCCAAATCACGCCTCAGCTAAAACAAGTTTTGAATCATTTGTTGGAGCCGATCGCTAAAGATCGCTATCAGTCAGCCCACGACGTTTATCTAGATTTGCTGCCCAAAATTATGGTTTCTCGATCGCGGTTAGAATTCACGTTTACAGAAGCCGATTTACAAACTAATTCCGCACAGCTTACTCAAGCGATCGAGATTGTCAATGCAACCCCTTACACAAGCTTTAAGGGAGAATGGGTTGTTCCGGCTGATCGCCTGACCTGGATTACAATTTCTCCAGAAAGATTTAGCACCAAACTTAAAAATCACGAAACCAAAATTCAATTCAACCTGACGATTAATCCTGAATATTTAATGTCAAATCTGGTTTACGATCGCGCTCTAATTCTCAAAACAAATACCGAGCCAAGTGAGTATGAGCTAACGATCAAAGTTCAAAAAATTGCGCCGCTTGCGGTCAACCACACTCTGCCCTACGCTCATCTGATAGGTGTTTTTATTGCCTCTATTCCCATCATTCCTATTGTCGCAACCATTTATACGCTAATCTTTTCGGGAGTTGCGCTACCCGATGCATTTGAAATCTCGGCAGTTGGATGGGCGATCGGGTGGTCAGTTTTACGAGGGTTGTTTCCAACCGCTAAACTATTTTGTGCGTTAGATAGCGTTGCTTTATTTACCGAAAGTCGGCTGTTTGCAGCGTTTGACGGATTGTTATTTGGGACGCTGTTTGGCATTGTTTGGGTCTTCATTCGCAACTGGGTAACGGGCAGTTGGTACGATCGCTTTGCTCCCTTATTGGTCGCAGCACTGGTCACAAAAATTCTCTTTTGGGTGAGCTTTCGAGTCATTCGCCAACTGTTGCTCTGGATTCCTGCGATCGGCACCAGTACAGGACGAATTTTGCGATCGTTTGGTCAACGAGGATTTAAGAAAGTGACGGCTTTAGGGATTCTTTTGTTGGCGATCGTCGCCGGAATCAGTTGGGGCGCGCTCTGGATTTCAAAAGATAAATTTCTGCTTTTTTCCCTCGTTGTAGCAGTCAGCAATGGCGCATTTTTTCTAACGCTAATGAAATATTTCAAGCCAGTGAGAAACTTACTTTACAAGCGCAAAAAACATCAAGAAGAACGACAAAACCGCCTATTAATTGACCCTTAAATTTACGTGAATTCGATGAAATCTTTCGCTACGGTGATTAATCCGGGCAGCCCCCTAAATCCCCCAATTCTGGGGGACTTTGAATCGGAAATCTTGTCTGAAAGTCCCCCAAAGTTGGGGGGTTGGGGGGCAGAAGCACTGAACATCGAAGCGAAAAACTTCATTAAATTGCCCATTAATTCATCAAATTGCCATTACCTTGACTCTAATAACTCCAATAACTCCGCTTCCGAAAGGAGAGAAATTCCTAAAGATTGGGCTTTTTCTAACTTAGAACCTGCCTCTTCACCCACAACCACATAATCCGTTTTTTTGCTCACCGAATCTGTCACCTTGCCGCCCGCTTTTTGAATCAGTGACTTAGCCTCATCGCGCTTCAAAGTCGGCAGCGTCCCAGTCACTACAAAGACTTTTCCAGTGATGGCAGTTTGCGCCTGTGGCATTTTGACCTCGCCCGCTAATTGCAGACCCGCCGATCGCAGCCTTTCAATTAACACTTGATTGGCGTGATTTTGAAACCATTGATACACCGATTGAGCAATCTCAGACCCAATCCCATAGACGGCAGTGATCGCTTCTGGAGAAGCCTGGGACAGTTGCTCCACATTAGGAAACGTCTGCGTCAAAACTTGAGCATTCACGCTGCCCACATGCCGGATTCCCAACCCATACAGCACTCGTGACCAGGGCTGAGACTTGGATGCCTGAATCGATTTGACAATTTTTTCGGCTGACTTTTTGCCCATGCGATCAAGCGTCAGCAATTGTTCAACCGTCAACTCATAGAGATCAGCGACCGATTGCACTAGCTTCTGATCCACCAGTTGCATGACCAATTTTTCGCCCACGCTGTCAATGTCCAAAACGCCTCGACTCGCCCAATGAGTCAGCGCCCCCCGCAAAATCGCTGGACAAGAAAGATTAATACAGCGCGTCACGGCTTCGTCTTCAGGCTTGACCACAGGTTCACTACACTCCGGGCAATGAGTCGGCATTTCAAACGGTTTAGCACCCGCCGGCCGCAACTCTGGCAAAATTCGCACCACTTCAGGAATGATCTCGCCCGCTTTACGCACGATCGCTGTGTCCCCGATCCGAATATCTAACTCAGCAATGCGATCGCGATTATGCAGCGTGGCTCTGGCAACAGTCGTTCCCGCTAACTGCACCGGACGAAGGTCTGCAACGGGCGTAATGGCTCCAGTTCGTCCCACATTCAGGCTAATATTTTCGACGATCGTGGGCGCTTCTTCGGCAGGATACTTGAGGGCAATCGCCCAGCGCGGAAACTTTTGCGTAAAGCCGAGTTGTTCTTGAAGCGCAAAGGAATTGATCTTAACCACCACGCCATCCGTCATGTAGCGCAGTTGAGTCCGAGCGATCGCCCAATGATCACAGTAGGCTTTTACATCGTCGATCGTTCCGCACCGCTGCCGCTCCGGATTCACGCGAAAGCCCATTGTTTTGAGAAGTTCTAAGGCTTCCCATTGGGAGTGAGGAGTGAGGAGTGAGGAATGAGGGGTGAGGAGTGAGGAGGAAGAAATAGACTCCGAGGTTTGGGTTGATGGATCAGAATGCAGCAGATCAGGATTACTTTCCTCCCTCCTCCCTCCTCCCTCCTCCCTATTACTTTCCTCCCTCCTCTCTCCTCCCTCCTCCCTCAAAAGATGTAGGGTGTAGGCGAAGAAATCGAGTTTTCGTTGGGCGACGATGCGAGAGTCTAGCTGTCTAAGGGTTCCGGCGGCGGCGTTTCGGGGGTTGGCAAACAGGGCTTCTCCGGCTTGTTCGCGTTCGCGGTTGATCTGCTCAAAGGAGTCTAACGGCAAAAATGCCTCGCCTCTGACTTCGATCAAAGCAGGCGGATTTTCTAGATTCAGACGGAGGGGAATCGATCGAATCGTCTTCACATTTTGCGTGATCTCTTCGCCAGAAATGCCGTCGCCTCTCGTCGTCCCTCTGACCAAAACGCCATTCTCGTAGGTGAGGGCGATCGCTGACCCATCAATCTTGAGTTCACACACATAATCAAACTCGGTGACATCGGGCGCGACTCGTTTCCAGCGCTGTTCCCACAAGCTCAAGTCATCGTTGCCAAAGGCATTTTCTAAACTGTAAAGCGGTACGTTGTGCTTAACCGAATTGAACTGACTAGCCGGACGCTCTCCTACGCGCTGAGTTGGGCTGTCGGGTGAAATCAATTCGGGGTGGCGGGTTTCGAGGTCTAGCAGTTCGTGGTAGAGGCGATCGTAGACAGCATCCTCGATCGTCGGCGCGTCCAGAATGTAGTAGTCATAGCTGGCTTTTTGCAGAATCTTGGTTAATTCTTGCACTCGCTGCTTGATTTCGGGGGTTGCTTGTTCTAACGAGTCCATATCTACCTATCTACACCACTTGCCATTATAGTAATTGTGTACCACTAATTTACCCATTTTGCATCAATGGAAGCGTTATTATAAACGTTGAACCCTGCCCTAACTCAGATCGTACCTCCAGGGTACCCTGATGTTTTTCGACGATGATCTGATGGGCGATCGCTAACCCGATTCCAGTCCCTTTGCCGATCGGTTTGGTGGTAAACAGGTAATCAAAAATTTTCTGCTTTACGTCGTCTGTCATGCCGATGCCGTTGTCGTGGATAGAGATTTTGACCTGATGGTAGTTTGCTTCAGTGTGCAGGGTGATTTGGTTGGGAGAAGCTTTAATGTCGTCAAAGCTGCGATCGTGGTTCGATTCTTCTAGCGCGTCGATCGCATTCGCCAACAAATTCATAAACACCTGATTGAGCAGCCCCGGAAAGCAACTAACCAGCGGCAAATCACCATACTGTTGCACCACTTCGATGTCCGGATGCTGACTACTGGCTTTGAGTCGATGCTTGAGAATCATCAGCGTACTGTCCAGTCCTTCGTGCAGATCTGCCGCAACTTTGACCTCCCCATCTGTTCGAGAAAAAGTTCTCAACGACACACTGATATTTTGAATGCGATCGACACTCTCTTTCATCGATTTCAGCATTTTGGGCAAATCTTCGAGCAGGTAATCTAGCTCAATCTCTGCCGCATGGTCTGCGATTTCTGTTTCAGACGCTTGTTGTTGATAAAGCTGCAAATGCTGCATGAGATCTTGTAGATAAGTGCCTGCATGAACCAGATTGCCTCTAACGGCTCCGACGGGATTGTTGATTTCGTGGGCAACCCCTGCCACCAATTGCCCCAGAGCCGACATTTTTTCACTCTGCACCAGTTGTAGTTGAGAATCCTGGAGTTTGGTCAGTGCCTCGGATAGCTCGATCGTTCGTTCGGACACCCGCTGTTCGAGTGCCTGGTTGAGGTGACGCAGCTTTAAATGCATCTGAACGCGGGCCAGCACTTCTTCTCGACGAAAAGGTTTGGTGATGTAGTCTACCGCGCCGAGGCTAAATCCTTTTACTTTGTCGGTTACGTCCGTTAGCGCTGTTGTAAAAATAACTGGAATAGTTTGAGTGTGTTCTGAGGCTTTGAGGCGACGACAAGTTTCAAATCCATCGATTCCTGGCATCATCACATCAAGCAAAATCAGATCCGGCGAAACGGCCTGTAGCTTGGCGATCGCGCTTTCTCCATTCTTGGCCACCAGCACCCGATAGCTGGCTTCTTGCAACACATCAAACAGCACTTTGATATTGGTTGAGTTATCGTCTACAACAAGAATCAGGGCTTGGTGAATGGACATGGGTCGAAGTAGATAAAGAGACAAAGAGTAGAAACAAAAGGACTGCGATCGCTAGAAGTTCACTGCGCTTTAGACAAACTGCTGGACTCGTTTAAAGATGGCTTCTTCGTCCATTTCGTCGGCCAGTTGTAGAATTTGTTCAGAAAAAGCCTGGTAAGTGGGATCGAGTGATTGTAGTTTGAGGGCAGCCTGCTTGATTGCGTTGATGTCACCGATGAGAGCCGCCCCATAGAGATCTGCCAGTTCTTCGCGAGTGGGAATCGTCGAGGACTCAATCGGCGGATTGACTGGTTTCAACACGGTTGTCTCTTCATAGATCCACGTCAAATAGAGATGGCGCTGAAGCTGCTCAAACAACTCTTCTGACTGCACAGGCTTGGGGAGAAAATCATTACAGCCTGAGTCCTGACTTTGTTGACGATCGAAATTAAACACACTGGCAGAAGACGCAATGATCGGCACGGTTTGAAAGTTGGGCAACGACCTCACCTGCTGCGCCATCTCAAAACCCGTCATCACAGGCATCACCAAATCCGTGAGAATCAGATCGGGGGGTTGAGCGATCGCTTGATTCAGTCCTTCTTGTCCGTTGGCGGCTTCTATGAGGTCAAATCCTAGCGGAGCCAGGAGATTGAGAATGACAGAGCGATTTTCCCAGCGATCGTCCACGACGAGAATCGTTTGTCTGCGTCCCTGGTAGCCCATGATGTTGTGACTCGCTTTGCCGTCGGTTTCAATCCATTGGTCTGATTCGGGTAGCTCGACATCAAACCAAAATCTGCTGCCCTGTCCCGCAATGCTTTCGACCTGAATTTGGCTGCCCATCAGTTCTACAATTTGCTGACTGATAGCGAGTCCGAGTCCGGTGCCTTCGGTCATGCGCTGTTTGTCGCCCACTTGCTCAAAGGGCAAAAAGATTTTCTCGATCTGTCGGGGAGTCATGCCCACGCCCGTATCTTCGATCTGAAAGCGAATTTTTGGAACGTCCGCCTCTGAGGGTTCAGACGATTTGGGAGACTCTCCGACTACGCCCACTTTGAAGGTGACTTTGCCACGATCGGTAAACTTAATCGCATTTCCCAGCAGATTGATCAACACCTGACGCAACCGTTTCTCATCGGCAAAGACGGCTTTGGGTAATTGATTGAGCACTTCGTAGGTAAACGCAATTTCTTTTTGCTCGGCCCGAATGCGACAGATTTCAACAATGCTTGTGAGGAAGGAGTCGATCGAGAAATCTTTGGCAGACAGTTCGAGCTTGCGGGCTTCGATTTTAGACAGGTCAAGAATGTCATTAATCAACGTCAGCAAATGTGAACCGCACTGATGAATGATGCTGATGCCGTCTTTTTGCTTGACGGTCGCTGTTTTGTCACGCTGAAGAATCTGGGCATAGCCCAAAATGCCGTTGAGTGGAGTCCGAAGCTCATGGCTCATATTCGCCAGAAAATCACTCTTGGCACTGTTGGCGCTGTCGGCGGATTCTTTGGCTTGTTTGAGTTCCAGAGTGCGCGCCTCGACCCGAATTTCTAACTCCTCAAACGAGGATCGTAGCTGAGTTGCCATCTGGTTAAACGAGTGGGCCAGGGTTTCGAGTTCGCCAATTCCTTTGACCTCGACGGGTTGAGCCAATCCGGTCTTGGTGCCATCAGCGACGTGTGAGGCCAGGGCTTCGGAGGCTTGACTGAGTTGCAAAATGGGTCGGGAAATCCAGCGAGAGGTGTAGATGCCCAAAACAGTCGCCACGCCCAAAGCACCCAGACACAGCAAAATCGTGGTGCGCGTGTTGGCGTTGATCTGTCCCATAAAATCAGCTTCGGGAACCGCCACGACTACCAGCCAATCCAATCCCCAGCGATCGCGCCACGGACTCACTTGCACAAACTGCCGCTGACCATCAAGCAAAAATTCAAATTGCCGGATAGTCTGCACTTGGTTGAGGTCACCAAGACGCGCTGCCAACTGTCGGCTGACCGCCTGAATTAAGGGATCAGAACTGGCGATCGCGCTAAGTCGCTGCGGTTTGTCGTTAGCAATGGTGAAAGGCTGCTCGGTGCTAGAAGCGGCTACCAATAAGCCATTGCGCTCTAAAATAAAGGCTTTGCCAGACGGACTGATTTTAAGCTGACGTAAAAAGTCACTCACTTGAGAAAGACGCTGCTCAACGCCGATCGCTCCGATCAGATTCTGGTTGCGATCATAGACAGGGCGACTGGCGGCGATCGACAGCGGATAGGGAGCCGTCTCCCACTGATAGATTGCGCTCCAAACGGGTTTCTTAGCTTCAAATGCTGCTTTGTACCAGCCTTCTTTTTGAAAGGCGTAGTCTTTGGCGATGTCGGCTAACTTGACGCGATTTCCCTGACTGTCTGCGTCGTAGGTGTAGAGGTCGCCATTTTGATGCTGCCGAGGCGAGACTTCGTTGATGGAGACGCGATCGTTGTTGAAGAAGTATCCAGCGGCAGCAAACTCTCCTGTCTTGGAGCCGTAGAGAATGTAGCCTATATCGAAACTTTGCATCTGTTTCCAGAAGAACTGACCCAGCGTTTTTGAGTCCTGAGTGTCGAGTAGCTTAAGGTCGATCGCGTCTCCGTTGGTTTGGGCAATTTTGTGAGGAGTGGCTAAATAGCTGTCAAGATGCTGATCAACGAGGTTGGTTACCTTGTTCATCATCTGATACGCCAGGTCATTGACGGCTTGCTGCCCGTTTCTAAAGGAAAAATATCCCACTAGCCCAACCGCCGTAGAAGTCTGCAACAGAAACGGTATAACTAAAACAAAGCGAAGGGGAAATTTTTGGGGAAGTCTGAAGCCCATGATGGCGCAAGCTATATTTTGTAAGCCAGTGTGCCCAGTGGATCTTGATTCATACCAAATTCATCTGAGGCGATGCGGTTGCAAAATTTGTAGAATCGAGTATTCTGCCTGGTAGATATGTACTTGTGGTGTTAACGATGCAGGTTTGGTTAGCGAGTTTTTTTGTGCTGTTTGCCCTATCAGAATTGTTTCAGTGGATGAAGCATCTTTCGCTGCCGCTGCCCGTATTCATTTTGGGTGGAGCCTTTCTAGCGATCGCCTCTAACTACGATCGACGCGCTAGTTTTCCGTTTAACTTGCTGCCTGATGAGTTTTTGGATGCGTCTGTGTCAGAACCGCTCGAACTTGAACCCCCCAAAGCGCCGCGGCCAATCTCCTTTACCATTCGCAAGCCACAAAGAGAGAAGGTAGAGTAATGAATTCTTTAGGGACTAAAGTTTGAGCATGTTCCCTTGAGGTCACACAATAGGAGTAGCATGTTGACCTTGTAATTTCTAACGCTATGTCTCTTCGATCAAAGTCTCTTCGATCAAAGTCTCTTCGATCAATCCCTCGCCTTTTGACGGTTTTGTTTTCGCTGGTGACGATCGTCTGCCTCCTGTTTCCGCTTCCGGCAATGGCTGGCTTGACCGACGATCGCTATGATGGTGACATTTTTGCGCTCTACGCCGGAAATGGGTCTCTCGTGCCGCCCAAGATCTCGCTGGCAGACTCGCTCAAGCAAAAAAAACCGACTTTGCTGGTGCTGTATACCGACGACAGTAGCGACTGTAAGCAGTATTCGACCGTTGTTTCGCAGTTTCAAGCGTTTTATGGTCGAGCGAGTGATATTCTGGCAATTCGCATCGATTCGTTGCCGATCAAAGACAAATATGAGCCGACCGAAGCGGGCTACTATTACAAGGGCTACGTGCCTCAGACGGTTGGGTTTGACCAGTCTGGTAAGGTGGTTTTGAATGAAACGGGGGCGATTCCCTACGAGCAAATTGACGATGCATTTCGCAAAGTGTTTGACCTATTGCCGCGAGAAGAATCCGTTCCTTTAAAACGTCGCCAGGTCAACGAAGTCAACACCGAACTCGTGCCCCCCGCCCCTGCCAAAAAATAGCCTTCTCAAAACTTTCTCAAAACTCGTATGTCTCGCAAAATTATTCAAACAGATTCCGCGCCTGCGCCTGTGGGCCCTTATAATCAAGCGATCGCCGCCCAAGGTCAGATGGTCTTTGTCGCGGGTCAGATTGCTCTTGATCCGATGACGGGTACGATCGTTGGCGAAGGCGATGTTGCCAAGCAAACCGAGCGCGCCATGAACAGTCTCAAAGCCATTTTAGAAGCGGCGGGAGCAACCCTCGAAGATGTGGTCAAAACGACGGTCTTTTTGGCAGATATGAATGATTTTGCCGCCGTGAATGCGGTTTATGGTCAATATTTTGATGAGGCGACGGCTCCCGCTCGTGCCTGTGTCGAAGTGTCTCGCTTGCCCAAGGATGTATTGGTCGAGGTGGATTGTATTGCCGTGATTTCAGAATAAGCTTGCAGTCAGGCTCTGTAAGGCTTGTAGCCCTTTGAGAGAACCGCGAATTAGACGAGTGGCGGCGATCGGTTGCTTGATCAGTCCCATCGCTAAAGGCAGTGGTTGGAGTCGTCCTTGAGAATCGATCGCGCCTGACAAATCGGGCAAATCGTACTCACTATCGTCACTCACCACCCGCAGCATTGAAATGGACGCACCCGGCAACCCCTTGAGAATAGCGATTCCTTCCATATCGACGACAGCGGATTGGTGAAGCTTGCCTAAGTTGCGTTTTTCGATCGCTGAGGTGAGAATGCGATCGCTGGTCAAGGCTCTGACAGCAGGAGCAACTTTCTCAAATCGAGACGGATCACAGGGCCAAACTGTCCCCAACTGATCCACGCATTCCCGATAGAGAACCACATCGCCAACTTGAAACTGGGCCGTCAAACTGCCACACAGCCCCATGACCAAAATGTCGGATTGAGGAGGCTGCCAGGTTTGTAAAAAGCGAGTCACAGGCTCAATGCCCACCGGAATCGGCACCACTTGAGGCGGATGGGCCGTGCGCTTGATGCCCCGACAAACCGCTTGATATTCTGCACCTTGAGGAACGAGAATCAGCAAATCAACCTCCCGTTTGAGAAATCTAAGCTCTGCGTCGGAGAACTTCTAAAAGCGTGGTCAACGATCGAGGAATTGGGGCGATCGCTTCGACCCATTCTTGAGTCACGGGATGAATTAATCGTAACCGCCAAGCGTGAAGGGCCTGACCGGGGAGGTTTACGCCGATCGACCGTCCTGACCCGTAGACCTGATCGCCGACAATGGGATGCCCGATGAAAGCGCTGTGTACTCGAATTTGATGCGTCCGTCCTGTTTCTAGCTCAAAGTGGATGAGGGTGTAGTTGCCGATGCGTTCTTTAACGTGCCAGTGAGTGATGGCTCGCCGTCCGCCTTTTTCTTCGGGAATGACGGCCATTTTTTGGCGATCGACCAGGTGCCGTCCAATGGGCTGATCGACGGTTCCGTTGTCTGTGCTGGGTGCGCCGTAGACGATCGCCAGATAATCTCGTCGAGCCGTTTTGACACGAAATTGGGATTGCAAATGGTGAAACGCCTGTTCGGTTTTGGCGACAGCGATCGCGCCTGTGGTGTCTTTATCTAATCGATGTACGATTCCGGGACGCTGCATACCATTGATTCCCGGTAGCGTTGGGCAATGTGCTAACAAAGCATTCACCATCGTACCAGTTTCGTGTCCCGCAGATGGATGCACGACCATTCCCGCAGGTTTGTTGAGAATCAGTAACGAGTCATCTTCGTAGAGAATGTCGAGGGGAATGTTTTCGGGTAATAACTCTAACGGTTGGGCTTCAGGAATCTCGACCTGGATGCGATCGCCCTCTCTCACTTCGGCTTTTTTGGAGGTGCAAACTTTTCCGTTGACCTGCACGAGTCCTTGTTCGATCAGTTTTTGAACACGCGATCGAGATAAATCTGCCAACTCATCCGCGAGGTAGCGATCGAGGCGGTCGGTCGTTTCTTCAACCTGAATTTCGGTCAGTAGAGACATGAGAGATTGAACAGGGGACGTTTGGGCGGGACTTCTATGGTAGCGCCAGTTAGATAAAGTTCTTTCGCTGCGTTGTTTTGGGCTTCTGCCCCCAGCCAATTTTGGGGGACTTTGAGATAAGATTTATCGAAGGTTGATTAGACTTTTTGGATCAGCGATCGTCCCAGCAATCCCTGCGGTCTGAGCAGCAACATGAGGAAGAGAATACTAAACGCGACGGCATCTTTGTAAGCAGAATAGTCGCTTGGAACGAAGGCCTCGACTAAGCCGATCGCTAACCCTCCAACGACGGCTCCTGGAATGCTGCCCAAGCCTCCTAACACGATAACGGCTAATCCTTTGAGACCAAACCCGATGCCAAAATAAGGGCCGGCAATGCTGACACTGGAGCCGACGAGCGTGCCTGCCATGCCGCCTAAAAAGCCGCTGACAAAAAACGTGAGGACGATGAAGCGATCGGGATTAATGCCCAATAAGCTGGCGGTCGTCTGATCTTCGGCAACGGCTCGCATCGCTTTTCCATACTTGGTTGCGTTGATCAGGTAAGTCAGAATGCTGAGAACAATACCCGACACTAAGAAGATTACGACTTGCACACTGCGAATCGGAATGGGATTGCTATCGGTGCCAAAGTTAATCGCTGGTGGTAGGTTTCCGTAAGTATCTGGGGGAAAGGTATAGATTTCTGCGCCGACCAGATATTGAATCAGATTCACAATCACAACGGCAACGCCCAAACTTGAAACCACGGTCAGCAAAGAATCGGCTTTTCGACGACGCAAAGGACGGAAGGCAAATCGTTCGATGATTACAGAAACAATGCCAGCGATCGCGCTTCCCAAAATAATTGCTAACCAAAACGGCAACTTGATCGGCAACACCAAATTTGCAAATAATCCGTTGAATCCGAATGCACCACCCATCAGTGCATAAGTAAAGTAAGCACCCAGCGTAAAGATAGCCCCGTGAGCAAAATTGATAATGCCTAAAATCGAAAAAACTAACGTATAGCCCAATGCAAAAATGGCGTAGATGCTGCCGATCGACAATCCATTGAGGAAATTTTGCAAAAAGATTGTGGCATCCATATAAACACTAACAAATGTGAGTTCGATGAATCTCTTCGCTTCGGTTACAGATCCGGGTTGCCCCCTAAATCCCCCACGAGTGAGGGACTTTGAATCGAGAAGCTTGTCTTAAAATCTTGTCCAAAAGTCCCCCAGAATTGGGAGGTTGGGGGGCAGAAGCCCAAAACAACGCAGCGGAAAAGCTTGATCTTAACCAAACTGCTGGATTGCAGGAAGCAAGACCAAACCGAGAATCAAGCTTACCAGATTCATCAACAGACTTAGAGTGAGAACCTGGGCAAAGATGAGACGCTTTTGACTCAACCGATCAATCAGCCATGCCTCCCATCCCACAGCAAAAATTTCAGAGGCAGGCAGCGTGATCAGAGAAGGAACGCCCATTGCCGGGGGCAGTGATTCGCCATATCCCAAGAAGATAGCGACGACAAAGCCGATCGCTAACACCACAGGCAGCGAAAGTAACCAGACCAAAAACACTTTTTGCAGCGTTCTAATGGTAATTTCTGAACGGGTGGCTAGAAAAATGCTGAAACCGATTGCAATCAGCAAGCTCAAGACTCCAAATACTCGTGTCGTGGTGTATTGAAACGGCTGCAACGCTGGAAAGAAAAACCAGACAACCGGAAAAGTTAATAGATTGATGAATGCGATCGCAACTAAAATTCTCATCACCAATCGCTCAATCTTCAATCTCCACAGGCACAAGGCCGCCAAACTTAACTCTGTGATCTGAGTCAAACCCAGGGCAATTCCAAACATTTCCCAGCGAGTCGGCTTCATGGGGGCGCGATCGACTTCAATCGTCAAGTCATCAGGCTGCACCGTCACGCTCAAACGTTTGGGATAGCCCACCAACGGATTCTGAAGATCTAAGGGGAAGGCGGGGGTTGTTTTGGTGCGATCGTCAAATTGAGCCACCAATTTGTAATAAGGGCCGGTCGATCGCTGGCTAAACTGCGATTCTGCATAGAGACAGGTGTTTTGCACACAGTCAAACCGATGCGGAGCGCTGAGAATGGGACTCAACTTTAAACAATCCTCTCCGGTGCAAATGCCTGTTTTCATTAACAAGATGGGACGATCGCATGTCTTCGTCGCACATTCTACAAACTGGGCACCCTCGACGTTGACCGCTTTGGCATCTCGACCTTGAAACGTCATCCAAAAATAAGACGGGGGTGCAGGCGCATTAGCATCCGCGCTCGTCGTCATTAGCAGCAAACTGGCTATCAACGCTAGAAATCCCTTCAAACAGCCCATCCACAATCGCGTCATCTCTAGCTATCCAGCCGCATATTGACACTGTGATTGTAGGCGATCGCTTGTCGAGAATTTGTCAAATCCGGTTGTCATTCATCTTCTAAACAACCCTCGATCGCTTCATAGAGGTTTTGCAGTAGCTCTTCAAAGGTATCTCCTTGGGTAGCGCAACCTGGAATGGCTGGCACTTCTGCCCAAAATCCTCCCGCTTCTGCCTCATGAATGACCACTTTAGTTTTCATCAGATGCCTCAACTTCAGGTTTTTCTCAAGAGGAAGGATTTGGACGGTAATCTTAGCGTTTTCAAGTCAGATGTCGATCGCCCCTACAGAGAATCATACCCCTGTCGGACAGACTGTAGACCGATAATCAGACGTGAATTCGATGGGAGTTTTTCGCTTCGGTCTTCAGCGCTTCTGCCCCCCAACCCCCCAATCTGGGGGACTTTTAGATCATAGTCTTCGTTCAAAGTCCCTCACTCGTGGGGGATTTAGGGGGCTGCCCGGATTTGTAACGGCAGCGAAGGATTTCATCGAATTCACGTTAAATCTAGTCTGCGAAGGTAAACTTCGTTCTTCTAGGCGCACATTCTATTCGCCCTCATCCCTCATCCCTCTCATCCACTCTCATCACCACCAGCGTCATATCATCTGCATTGTGATTGCCCACGCCGATAAACTGCTGAACGCGATCGAACAGATACTTCAAAATCAACTGCGGATCACTGTAATTGCGGCAGGCCCACCGAAACGCATTGGTCAGATTCTCTTCATCAAATCTGCGTCCATATTGATTGGCGGCATCTGTAAAGCCATCGGTGTAATAGATCAGCGTGTCACCCGGATTAAGCTGCACCTGAGCATCTTGATACTGAGTTTCGGCATCCAGTCCAATCAACATTCCCAACGTATCGAGCCGCTTGATTGCGTCATTTTTAGCTTGCCAAAGTAGCGGCGGATTGTGAGCCGCATTGCTGTAAGAAAGAATTTGCGTCGTCGGATCGTATTCCGAATAGAACAGCGTCACAAATCGGTTGGAATTTTCTAAATCAGAATACATCACCTGATTGAGATGCTGCAAAATTCGCGCAGGCGAGTGACCGTTCAGCACTTCTGCCCGCAGCATTCCCCGCGTCATCGTCATGATCAGCCCAGCCGGAACGCCCTTGCCCATCACATCGCCGATCGTCACACTCCACCGCCCCGATGCATTCTCCACATCAGACTTGCGAACCTGCCCATAATCCGCCGGAATAAAGTCGTAATAATCGCCGCCCACCCGACTCGCTGTTTTACACATGGCAGCCAACTCAATCCCCTGAATTTTGGGACACTGACGCGGCAACAGACGCAGTTGGATATCGGCTCCAATTTCTAGTTCACGATCGAGCCGTTCTTTTTTGCGAAGTTCAACCGTCAACTCATCGTTTTCAATCGCCACCGCCGTCTGATCGGCCACAAGTCTCACAAGTTTTTGCCGCGTTTCTGTCCAGGAATAATCGGGATCGCGACTGAACACATACAGCCGTCCCCGTTCGCTATTTTTGACCAAAATCGCCGTCCCAAAAATCTGAATGTCTGATCCCAGATGACGGCTCACCTGATAATCCAGCGTGGCGATCGCTTGCGGAGACTTGGTAATCGCTTCACTAGGGGGCAATCCAGCGAGCGAAGTCGTGATCTGTCGGGTGGCCGCTTCGAGCGCTTTACGAATTTCTTGTCCCCAATGATTATCTTGACAGTGCAATCGCTCCAGCTTCACCTGACCGTTGGGACGAAACATCACCAAAGCGCCCCCATCCGCATCCGTCACGCGGCTGGCCATCAAGGGGATCAATTCTAAAAACTGGTTGAGATTGTTGAAACTGCGAAGTGCAAACCCCAGAGAACTCAACAAATCCTGAATTTTGTGTTGCTCACGGTTGAGCCGAGCCACGAGTTCTTTGAGTGCAAAAACAGGGGTGACATCTGGCGGGACACCGTTGCGATCGGGTTGAGAGGGCTGTCGGGGAAGGGGCACAGCAGTCATTAGGTCAGGGCATGGGGTGAAACAGACAGCGCGTTCAAAAAAATGTCTATCTGGTGAGATTCAGGAAACAAGTTGTGAACATCAATATTAGCGAATGACTTGCAAATCGTGACATCTAGTTTTGTGAGTTTTTTTAGCTACTGAGAAAGCCGTTTCTCAAACTGCAAGATTTGGTTTCTATTGATACGTGATTTTCAGTAGTTTACCAATCGCAAAATAAGTAAAATCACAGATTAGCCTCTGTCAACCAAACTGCTAACCATAGAGGAATCAAGGATGTGAGAGCCGTCAATAGCGCGATCGCAAAAATCTAAACTTCTGCAAAATCTACAGGACTGTTTGATTAATTGCAAGCGATCAAGTCACAACTTGTGTGATTTACCCTTGACAAGGAGATTAGAGCGTCAAATGTCACCATTCGATCGAGAATTTAACTCAGAAATTGTGCTCTGACCCTGATGATAACGGCTGTAGTAATCAACGTTCTGCTGAATGAGCGACACAATTCTTCAGTTATAGAGCAAATATCCGACGATGGTATAAAAAGTTTTCATAAATTTCAAGCAGCGACTCAGCGTAATTACCTGCTGCACAGAAAAATTTTGTCCGTATGTCAGTCCGTTTTAATTAAGGCGGATCAAAATTCCGATAGTGATTCTTAAAGCCATTTTGATGAAGTTTTCTCACTGCATTGCTGATTACTTCTTCAAGCTGCCAATTTTGGAGGACTTTTAGACAAGATTTTGGGTTCAAAGGCCCTCACTCGTAGGGAATTTAGGGGGCTGCCCGGATCTGCAAGCGAAGCGAAAGATTCTATCGAATTCAGGCTAATACCAAATTCACTATACTGATACAGATCCTCGCCCCCTAAATCCCCCATTTTGGGGGACTTTGAAACAGCTTCCCTGATGGGGTTTTTCAAATCTGAGAGATAGAAATCGGTTAATTAACTGATTTTTACGAGTATCGTTTGTTGGTTGATTTGGTATAAGACAAGATTCTCAAATCAAAGTCTTTGACAGGTGAATTTGCGGATCAACCTGACGCTACAGTTCCTCACGGGTGTCTCAAAGCGCGCAGAATCTTATCGCATTCACCTATCCTTGCACTTCATCAAGTGGGTTAAAAATTTCACCCGTGAGGTGGGCAGCGTCGTTGAGAAGGTAAGGCATGATATGTATTACTTGTTTAGTCCCGACTTTAGACAGAACGAATCTAAGGTCTAACGTCTGTGCTGCGCTGCAACGCTCAAAATAACGCTGTGTGTCGATCGGAGTCAATCAAACCATGAATCGAGAGAATCTAAAGCAAGATCTGACCGTCAACCCTTCCGCAGAGGCTCCGATCTCCACCGTCAAACTTCACTATCAGGTGGCGATGCCTCGACCCCAATCGCATCTGTTTGAGGTGACCCTTCGCATCACAGGCTGGCAACAACCCACCTTAGATCTGAAAATGCCCGTCTGGACACCTGGCTCTTATCTGGTGCGCGAATATTCTCGACATTTGCAAAACTTTGAGGCGGCTCCGTTAACCTGGCGAAAGATTCGCAAAAATCATTGGCAGATTGAGACGCAGGCACAGAGTGAGATTACAGTTCGCTATCGAATTTTTGCCAATGAGCTAACTGTTCGCACGAATCAATTGAATGTTAGCCACGGCTATTTTAATGGGGCAGCGCTGTTTTTCTATGTGTCAGGATTTGAGCAGCAACCGATGCAAATTGAGATTGTGCCGCCCGACGGTTGGCAAGTCACGACTCCGCTGCCGATCGTTCCAGGTAGATCCAATACATTTGAAGCGATCGACTTCGATATGTTAGTAGACAGTCCGTTTGAAATCGGAACACATCAGACCTATTCATTTGAAGCGCTAGGAAAACCTCATCAGTGGGCAATTTTTGGCAAAGGAAATGTGGAGGTCGATCGCATCATTCAGGACACCCAAAAAATTATTGAGGTCGAAGCTAATCTATTTGGAGGATTACCCTACGATCGCTACCTTTTTCTGCTGCATCTAACAACCAACGGCTTTGGTGGACTGGAACACAAAAATTCTTGCTCATTGGTTTATGGTCGATCGGGGTTTCGGGCAAAGGATAAGTACGATCGCTTTATGCAGCTAGTTGCTCACGAGTTCTTCCATTTGTGGAATGTTAAGCGCATTCGTCCCAAGGGGCTAGAAGTCTTTGATTACGAAGGTGAAAACTACACGCCTTCTCTCTGGTTTAGCGAGGGAACAACTAGCTACTACGATTTGCTCATTCCACTCAAAGCGGGAATCTATGATGCAAAAGCTTATTTGAATGCGCTGAGTCAGGAAATTTCTCGCTATCTGACGACTCCGGGGCGACTGGTGCAACCCTTGAGTGAGTCCAGCTTTGATGCGTGGATTAAGCTTTATCGTCCTGATGCCAACAGTCCCAACTCTCAGATATCCTACTATTTGAAGGGCGAAATGATTACGCTGCTGCTCGATTTGGCGATTCGGATCAAGCATAGCAACCAGCGATCGTTTGATCATGTAATGCGCCAGATGTGGGAGCAGTTTGGCAAAGATGAGATTGGCTTTTTGCCTGAGCAATTGAAGTCTGTGATCGAGTCTGTTGCTGAATTTGACCTGACGAATTTTTGCGATCGCTACCTCGACGGCACCGAAGAACTGCCCTTTGATGAATATCTTTCTGGCTTTGGGTTGCGCTTGCAGTCAAATCTTGAGGCTGACTTGCCGCCTTACACCGGGATGACGGTGAAATCAGAGAATGGACGATCGCTGATTAAATTAGTCGAAGCTAATTCCCCCGCTCAAACTGCTGGCATTGATGTTGGAGACGAGCTATTAGCGATCGACGGTTTACGAGTTACTGCGGAACAATTGAGCGATCGTCTCAAAGAATATTCTGGGGGGGATGCGATCGAGGTGACCCTGTTTCATCAAGATGAGTTAAGAATCTGCACCATTAAACTAGTAGAGCCTCGTCCGACTCAATATCAGGTAGTCGCGATCGAGCATCCTAGTCAAACTCAGCAACAAAACCTCAAAGGATGGCTGGGGGTCTCTAACCTTGAAGAAGTGCCAAATGGGGTTAGGAGGGAGGATTAAATAACTTGCGGCTGGCGTTTAAAACCGCGCCTACAAGCACGAAATCTGCCTTCGCAGACTAGAAGCGTATTTGGATAGCTGCGGAAGTCTTGTCTGAACGTGAATTCGATGAAACCTTTCGCTGCGGTTGTTAATTCAACGTCAGTTCGATGAGAGTGACTCGCTTCGTTTCAATCGGCTTCAGCCCCCTA
>NZ_JBJPHT010000033.1:0-70930 GCF_052939475.1 Phormidesmis sp. 146-20 | reverse complement strand
GAAATGACCTCAAACCCAGGAGTAGTCTCGCTTGTAAATTCTCGGAAAGGTCTAAGGAGCAATCTCACGATCGCCGATCACCACGCTTGCACCTGCAATTGACATCGCGATCGCAGTTGCTTGACCAATCTCCGTCGCGTTTCCAGCAATTAGCGCTACTTTTCCTTCTAGCAACACACTAGACACCTCGATCACACAGAACTGCCGTGAACTTAGCGAATGCTGGGATGGGTGTCTTCTCGATTTTTGCCAAATTTATCCGATTCTTGCAAATGGTGCATTGATAACATTACAAGATTCAGCTAAAACACGGCAAAAAACGAAAAGATGTTTCCTGAAAGGTTCGGCTAGGATTGAACTAGCAGTCTTCTAGCATCGATTGTATTTCAGTCAGGTCAAGGTTTTGCTAGTTGTTTTATCATTTATGGAGATTAGATCTTGTGACTGGTCTTCTTCAATCCCTTTATGCTCTATTCCGATCGCGTCTGTCCCAGCGCATTGTGCTTTGGGTATTCATTAGTATTGTGGTGGCCGAAATTCTGCTGCTCATCGTCTCGCTGCATCTCAGACAACAAGAGCTATTAAGTCACCTCCGAACCGTCACTGTTGAGAAAGCAGTGGAGTTAGTTCAGGCTGCCGCAGATTCTAAGCTTGAACAGCTTCAAACGCTCTCCGTTGACTCGCAAATTCTTGGAGGAACGCTTTATCAACCCGACGGAACGATGATTCGTCAATTTGGCGAAGCACCATAACTCTTGTTCAAGAACTATCAACAGCAACATGCGATCGAGACGTACAACCCAATTGAGGCGAGATATGACGAAGTAATCAACCTTCAAGCTTCAGAAAATGTGTTGATTCTGCGTCATGATGTAACAAGTGTGAGGCAAGAGATTTTATCCACTTCCAAGCGGGTTGCTGCGACTGTTTTACTTATTGGGGCGTTCGTGACGATCGCGACAATGATTGGTTTACAACAAATTTTGATTACACCGATTCTGACACTCAGACGCGATTTGTTGAAGGCGGGAACTGCGATTGCTCACGATCAAGAATCGCCAGAGTTCGAGGTCGTTCAACTACAGCGACAGGATGAAATTGGCGAAGTCATTGCTGCGTTTTTTCAGATGCATCAAAACGTGGTACAAGCAATCGCGAACCGCAAGCAGGCAGAACAAACGATAACTCGCTTGGCAGAAATTGGCGAACTCACGGCGATGATTGTTCATGAAATCCGTAATCCTTTGACAACGATTTTTCTGGAACTGCGAGACTTGCAACAACTCGATCGCTCCGAAGCTACTCAAACCCGATTAGCGATCGTTCTAGAAGAAGCAGAGCGCCTCAAAAAACTGCTAAACGAAATTCTGCTCTACAGCAAGTCTCAACGTTTGAAGTTAGCGCAACTCGACCTCGATCGATGGATGGAAGAAATCTTTCCGTTGATTGAACTGATTCCACTGCGGCAAGGGCAATCCCTTCAACTTACTCCAGCAGCATTGCCCTGCCTGATTTTAGGAGATAGCAATCGCCTTAAGCAGGTCATCATTAATTTGATTAGCAATGCGAGTGAAGCGATCGAACCTGGAGACCAAATTACCTGTTGTGTGATTGCCTCACCTTCCCACGTTTGCATTCAAGTTCACAATCGAGGACAACCGATTCCACCTGATGAACTCTCAAAGTTAACTCAGCCTTTTTACACGACAAAGCCTTGCGGGACAGGATTGGGATTAGCAATTGTCAAACGAATCATTGAGGCGCACAACGGCGAGTTGAAGATCCAGTCAGATGCAATTTCAGGGACAACCGTAACCATCCAGCTACCACAGTTTCGGCAAACCCAGGCAGAACCATGAATTTTTTTTCATAGTTTTTTCATTTGGGCATCATGTAGCTCAACGAGATTAGTAACTGTAAGGCAAACAAAGCTTTACGAACACATCTATCCCTAATCTCGGAGGAAACCATGAAGAAGCATCTCAAATCAATTCTACTGATGGGTGTCAGTGTCGTAGGTGTCGCATCTGTTGCGGGGTACTCTTTCCTGTCTAATGCTGGGCAACGCGCTACAGACAACACTCAAGTCTCTCAAGCAATGCAAGCTTCCGATCATCAATCGATCGATCAATCGATGACTGTGGCTCAAGCCTCGAACAGTAATAAACTCGCGGCTCAACTTCAAGGCAAACCGACGATCGTTAAAATTTACGCCGATTGGTGTCCAGCTTGCCAACGCCTTCGACCTGTCACTGAATCGTTGCAGCAGCAGTTTGGCGATCGCGCAAATTTCGTCGTGTTTGACGTGACAAACCGTACCACCACTCAAGCAGCAGAAGCCAGAGCGAGAGAGTTAGGCTTGAGTGATTTTCTGGCGGCACATCGCAGTCAAACCTCAACGGTTGCCATCATTAATCCCAGCAATGGTCAGACGCTTACTCAGTTTCGCTACAACTTCAATCAACAAGACTATGTGAATGGCATTGAGCGTGCGATCCAGCGTGTCAGTGCCCGTTCCTAACGTCTTGTTCTTTACCTTCCCTTTCAATCAACGGAGCCAATTACCATGATTCAAACATCACAGTCTGCATTGTCCTTACTTCAACAACAATCCGAAAGACCGATTCTAGCGAAATTTGTGGCTCCGCATTGTGGCGGTTGTATCACACTCAAACCTGTTTTAGAGCGACTGGCACAAGAACATGCAGATCACCTGCATCTGATCGAAATCGACATCACCGAAGAACCAGAATTAGCAATGGAACTGGATGTCCGCAGCGTTCCCACAGTTGTATTGTTCCAGCAAGAACAAGAGATTGGACGACTTGTAGGCTTACAACCCAAGCAGCACTACGCGAACTTAGTGCAGCAAGCAATCTAACCGGATACGAGCAAGATGCTCACACAACCTAAACCAGAATTCATCAGAAGTGTGAGCATCTCGCTGATATCTGAATCATCCCTTCAATGCAAAACTGCTCAATCAACTAGGAGAAGCCGCAATGAAATCTCAACAGACTCCGAGTTCACTCGAAATTGTGGCCCCAATGCCACAAAAGAACCCGCACAAGTTCCCCTTCACGTCTAAAACACTCTTCTATGGCGGTCTATTTCTCGGTGCCTTAGTTCTTGCTCTCGTTTCCCCGCATCTATCTGACTGGTATCTCTACCTCACTGCGCTAGTCGGTCACATTCAGGCTCCGTATCAGCAATGGTTAGAGCAGCAAAATTTGAGTGATCCGATCGTGCTTGTGCCCTTAGCATTCGTAGGTGGATTGATTGCGAGTATCTCGCCTTGTATTCTGTCTTTGCTGCCTGTCAACCTCAGCTATATCGGAACGCTCAAAATCACCTCGCGTCGAGCCGCCTTTAACAAAGCTGGATTGTTTGTTTTGGGTGTGGTTACGGTGTTCAGCTTGTTCGGATTGTTCGCATCCTTCGCAGCAGCAGTCCTAGTTGATTATCGAGGATACTTTAACGTTGTGGTGGGAGCAATCATTCTAGTCATGGGACTCAGCTTTGCGGGAATCATTCACTTGCCCTTGCCACAACCGAAAGCTTCAGTGTCGGCAGCGGGACCTTACGGAATTGGACTGACGTTTGCACTCGTGAGTTCTCCTTGCTCTAGTCCGGTGCTATTTGCGGTGATCGCCGCCGCCGCCGCAACAGGCTCTCAGTTCATCAGTGTTGTCACGTTGATGAGCTATGGATTGGGTTATACTGCCGTTATCTTTTTCGCCAGTTTGTATGCAGGACTAGTGAAGCAAAGTCGCGTTATTCTGGGAAAATCAGATTGGGTGATTCGAGTCGGCAGTGCCGCGTTGATGCTAGCAGGTGGATTCTATCTGGTCAATGGAATTCACTGGTTTCTATGACAAGAACGAATGATCAAGGATGAGTTAACGGTGACGCATCCTTGATGAGATGTTTGCAACAGGCGCAGATTATGAGAAACAACAGTTTTAAAGGCAAGCAGTCGCTCCGAATTAATCTAAAACGGCTCCGCGAGTGGGGCGGCGCATTTGCTGGAGTTCGATCGCGCCTGCTCATTTGGTACTTTCTACTCACCCTTTGCATTACCCTCATTTCTGTGTGGGCAACCTTCAAGATTTTCTGCGAACTAGAACAACAGCAAGCCGGACAACGATTGCAGCGCAACATTAGCGCTTTAGAACAGCAAATGGCTCAAATCAATTCATCTGAACTAACGCCGTCTGTGTTAAATGAGACGCTAGAACAGTTCAAGCAAAGCCAAGTGAGCGATCCAAACGAGTCACTGGTTCTCGTAGTAAATGGTCAACTCTACTCGGCTCGATCGTCCAAACTGCCGCCTGCTCTTCATGAGAATTCTGACCTAATTCGACAATGGGCACAAGTGAAACCCAATCGCTCTTCTGTTCAAGAAGATTACATCATTCGGGTTGTAGAGCCGCTTCAACTTGCTGGGCAGACGGGTGCAATCGTTGGACTCTACGATGCGACCTTACGTTACCAGATGGGTGAAACCACTCTTGCGCTAGTTGTTCAGGTGACGATCGCGATGATGATTTTGTTTATGGTGATCGTATGGTTCACCGCCGGACGGTTACTCGCTCCGTTACGCCAGTTAAGCGATACCGCTCAGATGATTACTGAAACCGACTTGTCAAAGCGCATGACCGTCCGGGGAACCGATGAGATTGCTGATCTCACACTTACCTTTAATCAGATGCTCGATCGCCTTCAAGCCGCTTTTACCAGTCAGCAAGAATTTATCAAAGATGTCAGTCACGAGCTACGAACACCCATCACGATTATTCAGGGGCATTTAGAGCTCTTAGGCGACGACCCCGAAGAACGACAAGCGACGGTTGCTTTAGTGCGCGATGAACTGCGGCGGATGAATCGGTTTGTGAATGACTTACTGTTGCTCATGCGTGCCGAGCGTCCCAATTTCTTGCGTCCCAGTCTGATCGATCTCGAACCTTTTACCCAGGAACTCTTTGCCAAAGCGCGAGGATTAGCTCCTCGAAACTGGCAACTCGAAGCGGTTGGCATGGGAGAGGTGGTTTGCGATCGCCAACGTCTTACGCAGGTGATCATGAATTTGGCACAGAATGCGACCCAGTATACTCAGGCTGGAGACATGATCGCGATTGGTTCTGCAATCGTCAATGGCACTGTTCAGTTCTGGGTGCGCGATACTGGCGAAGGCATTTCTTTTGAGGATCAAGAGCGCATTTTCGATCGGTTTGCGAGAGGCTCAGAGAGCGAACGACGATCCGAAGGCGCTGGATTAGGGTTATCGATTGTGCAAGCCCTGATCAAAGCTCATGGTGGCACTGTCGAACTCTTTAGTCGTCTGGGAGAAGGAGCAACCTTTACGGTCATTTTACCCCAGCAACGCCCCGATGCTAATCTTCCAGTCCGACCTTCAACTGCCCCAATTCGACAGTCCTTATCGCCGAAGAAAATGCCATGAATCGATTGTTGATTGCCGAAGATGAAGCTCGCATTGCTGCTTTTCTAGAAAAAGGATTCCGTGCTAGCGGATTCACAACGACGATCGCGAAAAATGGAGTAGAAGCGATCACAATGGCACACAGCGAGGACTTTGATTTACTGATTCTCGATTTAGGATTACCTGGTAAAGATGGCTGGCAAGTTCTAGAGGAAATACGCGGACGGGGAGAACGATTGCGAATTATTATTCTCACGGCTCAAGATGAAGTGGAAGATACCGTAACTGCGCTAGAAAGCGGCGCAAATGATTATGTAACGAAGCCGTTTGAGTTTAATGAACTCTTAGCGCGAGTGCGGGTTCAACTGCGAGACAACGTAGTAGCAAAAACTAAAAGCGGTAAAGAAACTACACTTCAGGTCGGCGAGATTGTTCTAGACTTGCTGACGCGGCAAGTGTGGATAGAAACACAATTAATTGAGATGTCCGTAAAAGAATTTGCCCTAGCAGAAATCTTCTTGCGTCATCCCATGCAGGTGATGAGCCGCGAACAACTGCTCAACCGCGTCTGGGGCTATGACTATGATCCAGGTTCTAATATCGTGGATGCTTATGTCAAACAACTCCGCAAGAAGCTGGGTAGTGACTTGATTGAAACCGTTCGAGGAGTTGGGTATCGGCTACGAGCATAGCATCCTGGAGAAACAGTAACGCTCATTTGGTCAGCAATAACCTAGCTAGATTTGGTTGGGTAACTACTCGACACAGTTTTTGGAGCCATAACCAACCGATCGCCCTACTGCCTCCGAACAACATTGATAGGGGTAACTTCTATGTGAATGTAATTGATGACAAGTTACGTCGTCCGGCTGACAACCCCCCGATCGAAATCTCTGGTGGCATCTCAACTAATTCCCATCCACCATCTCATACCGCCGATCGCTTCGAGATACCCGCAAGGGGTCGCTGCCGTCGTCATACGCTAATGACTCATCTCATCCGGCTGCTGCGGTTTCTTTCGGTTTCTTCTCAAACACCTGGATGTTGGGTTCGAGAAGAACAAATCCTTTTTCGGTCGGTTGTCCCATCTTCCCGGCGATCGCGGCAACCCACATGGGAAAGTTGGTTTGAGCATCCTCCAGTTTCTTCCAGACTTTGGGCTTGACGGTCATGGAGATGATTTGCCCATCGCAGTCCACCTCAAAAGATTTCCAGCCATTGTCTACAGTCTTTGCATCTGGCAGTTCGTTGATTTTGATGGTGAGTTCAAGTTTTCCAGTGACGGTCATGGCGTGTTCTCCAAAGTTTTGCATTAATCATTCTCCTTAACAGTGGTCAATGAATCAACCTCAGCACGTCGATTTCAACATCTGGAAAAGACAGAGGATGAATCACGCTACTGGTTAGGGTCACTTGCGAACAGGTTCCCTAGATCAAAGGTGTTCGAGACTCCCCATCCACGGGGTCACGAAACACGATGAGTTCCCTCACCCTTGGGTTGATAGGACGAAGCACCCGCACCCAACAATAGAGTATAATCGCCCATGAAACCATTGAAGAAACCGCAGAATTAGTCAATCAAGCAGGCGGGCAAGGAATCGCGGTACAAGTGGATCATCTAGATTCAGAAAAAGTTAGATCGCTCATAGGGTTCTAATTCAGAGTACTTTCGTTTCTATTGAGGTTTGTGATGTTCATGCCAATGATTTGCGATGTCAATTCTGCGGCAGAGCCAGACGCGATCGCGTTTCTGAACGTAATCTA
Source organism: Phormidesmis sp. 146-20 (assembly GCF_052939475.1). Lineage (NCBI taxonomy): Bacteria > Bacillati > Cyanobacteriota > Cyanophyceae > Leptolyngbyales > Leptolyngbyaceae > Phormidesmis > Phormidesmis sp. 146-20. The sequence goes on along the minus strand of NZ_JBJPHT010000033.1, from coordinate 63,726 downwards.
AAAATTTCAACAATGCCATTGCTCTTCCAGGTCTGCCTACCAATCGACAATGTAATCCCACGCTCATCATTTTGGGTGCGGTTTCTCCTTCTGCATACAACAGGTCAAACGAATCGCGCAAGTATGCAAAAAACTGATCGCCAGAGTTAAACCCCTGACTGGTGGCGAATCGCATATCATTGTTGTCCAGTGTGTAAGGAATCACCAAATGGGACTTTCCAGACTCCTGAACCCAATACGGCAAATCATCCGCATAGCTGTCTGAATCGTAGAGAAAGCCCCCTTCCTCAATCACCAATTTGCGAGAAAACGCACTGGTACGTCCCGTATACCAGCCCAACGGACGATCGCCCGTCACACGAGTATGCAGATCGATCGCTTGATATAAATGGTCTCGCTCCGCCGCTTCGCCAAAATATTTGTAGTCAATCCAGCGATACCCATGACTGGCAATTTCCCACTGCGCCTCTTTCATCGCCGCCACCGCCTCCGGATTGCGCTCCAGTGCCATTGCTACCCCGTAAACCGTGACTGGAATTCCTCGCGCTGTGAAGAGTCTATGTAAGCGCCAAAAGCCCGATCGACTGCCATATTCATAGCAAGATTCCATGTTCATATGGCGCATTCCGTTGAGTGGAACGGCTCCCACAATCTCGGATAGAAAGGTTTCTGATGCCTGGTCACCATGCAAAATACAGGTTTCGCCGCCTTCCTCATAATTGATTACAAACTGTACCGCCACCCGCGCTTGATCGGGCCATTTAGCATCCGGAAGGTTGCGCCCATAGCCGACCATATCTCTGGGATACTCAGAATCTTGATCTCTGAAGGATTGTGTTGACATGCTTAGAGTTTGCTGAAGGGTAGTTCTGTACGAATTCAGGGCTTTTGAAATAGATGCTTCTAGTTGCTACAATGATCTGGGTTAGCGATCGTGTCACCGTTGCGGGTGTTGTGTGTCATGCTTCAAATCAACCTTCATTTAACGTGAATTCGATGATAATCCTTCACGATGGTTACCAATCCGATCAGCCCCCTAAATCCCCCATGAGTGAGGGACTCTGAACGAGAAAGATTGTCTCAAAGTCCCCCAAATTGGGGGGTTGGGGGGCGGAAGTGCTGAACAACGAAGTGAGAAAACTCCATCGAATTCACGTTACATTTAGGACAAGAACAACTTATAGGCAGGGTTTTGGCTTTCGTCCCAGTAGCGGTAGCCCAGCGTATCGAGAAACGCTTGCCATTCGGTCATCTCATGAGGGGGCACCTGCATTCCGACGACGATGCGCCCATAGTCTGCGCCGTGATTGCGATAGTGAAATAGACTGATATTCCAATCGGGACACATCGAGGTGAGAAACTTGATCAACGCACCCGGACGTTCGGGAAACTCAAAGCGGTAAAGCAACTCATTGTGAGCCAGGGGCGATCGCCCGCCGACCATATGTCTGAGATGCAGTTTCGCTAACTCATCATCGGTTAAGTCGATCGTGCTAAAGCCATTCGCTTCAAACGTCGAGACAATTTGAGCCGCATCCGCTCGATTTTGAATTTGCACTCCGACGAAAATGTGGGCGATCTTTTCATCTGCAATTCGGTAATTAAACTCAGTCAAACTGCGCCGACCAATACACTCACAAAACTTGCGTAAGCTGCCCTGTTCTTCAGGAATCGTGACGGCAAAAATCGCTTCTCGACGTTCCCCAAATTCGGCGCGTTCTGCCACAAATCGCAAGCGATCGAAGTTCATATTCGCCCCGCAGGCCACCGCAATCAGCGTTTGATTTTGAATCTGTTCCCGCTCCACATAAGCTTTTGCAGCAGCGATCGCCAGCGCCCCAGCGGGTTCTAGAATCGATCGCGTATCTTCAAATACGTCCTTGATCGCCGCACAAATATCATCCGTATCAACAATCATCACTTCATCAACATACTGCTGACAGAGCCGAAAGGTTTCTACCCCGACTTGACTCACGGCGACCCCATCCGCAAACAATCCCACATGCGACAACTTAATCCGGTGTCCCGCCTGCAACGATTGTGACATCGCATCGGCATCCACTGGCTCAACCCCAATAATTTTAATTTCGGGACGCAGCCGTTTTACATAAGCCGCAATTCCAGAAATCAAACCGCCACCGCCAATGGCCACAAAAATGGCATGAATCGGCTGTTGACACTGACGCAGCATTTCCATCGCGATCGTACCCTGTCCTGCAATCACATCCGGATCATCAAAAGGATGGATAAAAGTCAGATTTTTCTCGGCTTCTAGCTGTCGTGCATACGCATACGCCTCATCATACGTATCACCATGCAATATCACTTCTCCGCCCCGCGCTTTGACCGCCTTAATTTTTACTTGGGGAGTCGTCAACGGCATCACAATCATCGCGGTGGTTCCCAAGTGGCGGGCACCGAGGGCAACGCCTTGAGCATGGTTTCCCGCCGAAGCCGCAATCACCCCCTGAGCAAGCACATCCGGCGGAAGCTGCGCCATCTTGTTGTAAGCCCCTCGCAGTTTGAAGGAGAACACCGACTGCATATCTTCACGCTTAAGCAGGACTTTATTCCCTAACCGCACAGACAGATTGGGCGCGTAATCTAAAGGAGTCTCTTGGGCAACCTCATAGACGCGAGCATTCAAAATTCTCTCAAGATAATCAGAGGGCATAACACAGTTTGCAGAGGCAGGATGAGAAATCATTGTACCTGACTTGCTTGTGGGGGGATGAGGACTGAAGCATAAAGGATGGAAAACCTACTCTAATTGATTGTTAGCCATGACGGAAGTTCTATGTTGATTGTTGAGGCGCGGCATGGAGAGCATAATCGCGTAACGTTGTGTCAGCAAATCGCTGATGCTATCGTAGATGCCTTCAAATTCAGGAGTATGTTGAGCCAAGAACTGAAAGAGCAGGTCTTTAAACTGTCACCGAGCGATCGCACCTTGCCCTAGTCAAGGCCATCTGAGTCTTTGCAAGAGCAGCCTATTTCCCAGGTCGATCGCGCTAGTGCGATTCAGCGGATGCGAGGCTTGCTCAAAACAGCTCAACCTGCACCAACGGACGAAGAAGTAGCTGCAATGTTGGAGGAACGACGGGTGGGGCAGTATTTTTAGTGGCTTTATTTGATACCAACATTATCCTAGATTTTCTGTTGCAGTGAGAGCCATTTTTCAAAACGCAGAACTGCTGCCGCAAGACGGTTTGACCTGGCGCGGCTGTTCCTAAAACAAACTGTGGACGATCGTCACTCATCAATTCTCATTTAGTGTAAAAAGTTACTATACTTACCGTATAAATATTGAATACAGCGTCTCGCTTATAAAGAGACTGCCCAAAAAATTTGTGAAAGAAGTGGGTGTTCGGCAGAATTTTTGGGCATTTTATCGAAGCGGAGCGGATTACATAGTCTTCATGACTCCTTCATGACACTTTCCTGACTCAGTAAGATCGCGATCGCACTTCCTCAAAACTTCCCCGCCTGGAGGCAGCAATGGCAGAAAAGACAGGACGCTTTGCGATTTTAGAACAATTAGTTGCAGATGGAATTGAGTATATTTTTGGCAATCCTGGCACCGTCGAGCAAGGCTTTTTGGATGCTTTGTCCGCTTATCCTCAATTGAAATATATATTGACGCTACAAGAATCTGTTGCTGTAATGATGGCCGATGGTCATGCACGCGCGACTAAAAAACCAACGATCGTACAGCTTCATAGCACTCCCGGTGTGGGGAATGGAATTGGTGCGCTATATCAAGCCAAACGTGGACATTCTCCTTTAGTCGTGATTGGTGGCGATGCAGGAATCAAATACATGGGCATGGATGCACAGATGGCGGGAGATCTGGTCGCTCTCGCAGAACCTGTCACCAAATGGTCAACGATGGTTTTAGATTCGTCTTCTCTGCTGCGGGTGTTGCGGCGGGCGATCAAGATTGCGTCTACTCCACCAATGGGCCCCGTCTACATTTGCTTGCCCGCCGACATCTTGGATCAGCCCTGTGTTGAACCGATCTTTCCGACTTGCATTCCTTCAACTCGCACCGTTCCAGAAGATGTGATTACTCATGAGATGGCTCACCTGTTAGCTAATGCTGCTAACCCCATGATCTTTATTGGAGATGGGATTGCTTATTCAGATGCACAAGATGAATTAACCCACGTCGCAGAACTGCTGGGTGCAGAAGTATGGGAAGCCGATAACGGCGAACTCAATATGAGTCAAACTCACCCGCTTTATCAGGGTTCTACCGGACATATGTTTGGGTATCAGAGCCGTCCGATTTTGCAAAAAGGGGATGTCAATCTGGTCTGTGGAACTTACATTTTGCCAGAAGTTTTTCCTGATCTGGGCAGTGTGTTTGCTCCTGATGCCAAAGTGTTGCACATTGACTTAAATGCCTATGAAATTGCAAAAAATCATCCCGTTGACATTGGCGTAGTGAGTGACCCCAAACGATCGCTCGCCCAATTGGCCGCCGCTCTGGAAGCGATTCTAACGCCCGAACAACGACAAGCCGCCGCATCGCGCATCGACAACCTGGCGAGACAGAAAGCAGTGAAGCGATCGCTGGCACTAGAAGCCGACAAAGCCTTTGAAGAGGCAACGCCGCTCCACTTTTGCCAATTTATGGAAGAGCTTGCCAAGCATTTACCCGAAGATGTGGTGATCTTTGATGAGGCGTTGACTTGTTCTCCTGATGTGGTGCGCTATCGACCGACAACGCAATCGGGACATTATTTTGTGACTCGTGGCGGATCATTGGGAGTGGGCATTCCAGGCGCGATCGGTGTGAAGTTAGCTCATCCTGATAAGACAGTGATTGGCTTTACGGGGGATGGTGGCAGTATGTATACGATACAAGCGCTATGGACGGCTGTGCGTCATAATGTCGATGCCAAGTTTGTAGTTTGTAATAATCGATCGTACAAATTGTTACAGTTAAACATTCAGGCGTATTGGCAAGAGCAAGCGATTCCGGCTCATGATTTTCCGCTGAGTTTTGATCTGTCTTATCCAGCGATTCAGTTTGATCAGATGGCTCGATCGATGGGAGTGCCTGCCATTCGCATTGAGCAGCCTGAAGAGATTGCGCCTGCGATCGCGAAAGCACTCTCTCACAAAGGGCCATTCTTACTCGACGTGGTGATCGAGGGCAATATTCAGCCTGAAATGATTACTCAAATGTGCCAGTAATATTACTGAGACCAATAAAATCATGGATACAATCGTGATCACGCTTCTCAGGGTGATGTAATCTTATCCATAGCCTCAGTAATTCTGACATTAGTCTGCGATTCCGCAAGTATCTTTTGTGTGTTCCTATCTCGTTGATGCGATCGTTCATCTCTGTATCATTTGCCCATTCCTGGTGAGTCGTGATCAAGATGAATGATCAGTGATTTGTATTCCTGTCGATCGCAATAGCCCGGTACAAGATTTCTAAAAACTATTAGAGCCTCTCAATAATTTTGGTGTGATGAGCAACCCAATCTCTTCTTTTTCCAACGGTCTATCTCGATGCGGATGGACGTTTTTGTTGATGAGTCCCGCGACTGCATTTCTGATTTTGTGGATGACGGCTCCTGGTTTTGCGGCGGTTCAGTCAGTCCCAGAAACTTCACTAGAAACCGTTCAAAATCTCCCAGTTGACCGCGAAGCTGCGATTCTGACAACCGAAGTCATGCAAGCGGTTGAGCCAGACGTTGAACCTGCGATCGTCCCTTCGGTGTCCAAAACTCCTCGACTCGAACCGTTTACGATCGCGCGTGTCACATCGGTTTCTGGCTTGTCGGATGTCAAACCGTCTGATTGGGCTTTTCAAGCGTTGCAGTCTTTGGTCGAGCGCTACGGTGTGATCGAAGGCTATCCCGACGGCACCTTTAAGGGCAATCGCGCCATGACTCGCTACGAATTTGCTGCGGGACTCAACGCCGCCCTCAATCGGGTGAATGAACTGATCGAAGCGGGCATCTCTGACAAAGTTTCTCGCGCCGATGTCGAAACGCTGGACAAACTACAAAAAGAATTCTCTAAAGAACTGACGACCTTAAGAGGCCGAGTCGATGCCCTCGAAGGCCGCACTGCTCGACTAGAAATGTTTCAGTTCTCCACCACGACAAGGCTATCAGGACAAGCAATTTTTGCCGTCAACGCAGGTCTGCAAAACCGCAACGATGACGACCCCAACGCCATTTTTATTAGTCGTGTGCGCTTGACGTTGGATACCAGTTTTACGGGACGCGATCGACTCCAGACCCAGCTACAAGTCTCAACCGGAACGCCCGTTTTGCGATCGAGTCAGTCTCCCGGTGTTGCCTTTGATGCGGCGGACTATTTGGCGGATGCTTCTAGCGGATTGTTCTATTCGCCGACAACAGGCAATGGTTTTCAACTCAATCGATTGAGCTATACCTTTCCGGTTGGTAACGACTTGTCGATCGTGCTGTTTCCTCGCGGCTTTGCCTCCGACTATGTAGACTTCAACACCCACTCCAACAAGCAGTTTGACAACGCCAACAACTTCTCGACTACCGTTCTGACGAGCAACATTTTGCTATTTGGTCGTGACTTTACGGCCTCTGGTGCCGCCGCGATTTGGCGACCCAAACAAGGAGCCTTTACCTTTAGAGCCGTCTACGCTGCCCAGGATGCGACCGTCACCAATCCAACAGGTTTGACCACTTTACCAACGGGGTTGGGATCAATTACCGATGCTTATGGCAACCCTCGCAACAACCGACGCGGCGGACTATTTGGCGATCCCTACGTGGGTATTGTCGAAGCGGAATATTCACCTTCTAAGCGGTTTGCGGTGCGGTTTCAATACGCGAATGGTGAAGTGGGCGGCAGAAAATATACAGCGTTTGGGGCCAATGCTGAGTACGCTTTTTCGGAGAATTTCGCGATCTTTGGTCGTGTGGGATATTCGCCTAACTTCTTCCCCAATGCCTTTTTTGGCGGTGCAAAACCGAGCTATTGGCAGGCAGGCGTGGCCCTTCCTAATTTGTTTGTAAAAGATGCGCTGGCGGGTTTGTCGGTTGCTCAACCGTTAATCTTTCAGGAAAACGAAGTTCAGACGAGCGTCACGGGAACGCAGACTAACTACGAACTGTTTTACAACTATCCGGTCAGTGCTGCAATTCGGATCACGCCCCTGATTCAAATCATCACCGACCCCCTCAACAACCGAGAACGAGGAGCCATCTTCACCGGAACCCTGCGGACGGTTTTCTCCTTCTAGCTGCCTCGGAGCAAGGTTTACAACGTTCAAGAAATTCAGTTGAGAAAAGCCAATGGGTATCGGGATGAAGTCGCCAAAAGATTGGCGCAGATCATTACTTTTACACGCCACGTTATTGAATCCGATCGCGCTAACTGCCATTCTGTTGATTGCTAAAGTTGCCAGCGCAGAATCATTGCCTCCAAGAAGTTCAAATGCTACTGCTACAGCGTCATTACAGACTGTTGAAGACTACGCGAAAGGGAACGTTCAAGGTGAAAACGCTGCCTTAAATCAGGTTGATCAGTATGTGAACGAAAGCAGCAAAGATGCCGCGATCGCTAATCAAAATCGTCAAACCCAAAATTCACTTCTCAACCAACTCGATCGATACGCCTACGAAGGCAGCGAAGATCAGTCCTTAGACATTCCCATCAATCGTAAAGTGGGACTGACGGAACTCGAAAAAGCAAGCACTTTAGACTGGACATTTAACACCAGCGACCCCGAAGAAGATTTGGCAACGACACCGATCGCTCAAGTCACGTCTGTCGCTCAAATCATTGATGTCAAACCAACTGACTGGGCGTTTACAGCACTGCAATCTCTAGTGGAACGATATGGCTGTATTGCGGGCTATCCTGACAAAACCTTTCGCGGCGTTTACCCCAGAGGGGGAACTGCTTCGCAACGTGCCCTCACCCGGTTTGAATTTGCCGCCGGACTGAATGCCTGTCTCGATCGCATTAACGAACTCGCTGTCACCGCGACGAGCAATCTTGTCGCCAAAGAGGATCTCGTCACCCTCGAAAAACTGCAAGCCGAATTTGGCACAGAAATCACAGCCCTCAAAGGACGAGTCGATCTCTTAGAAGCCAGAACTCGCAAGTTAGAGACCGATCGCTTTTCCTTCACTTCTAAGCTGTTTGGGTTAGGCTACTTCAACTATTCAGCGTTGTCGGGTGCGAATGGCTTGGTGCGAGAAGTTGGATTTCGCAGTGTACCGTCTGGAGCGAATGTGCGATCGGCTCCACTCACTCAGCGCGTCAAAAACCCCAACGCCACCTCTAGCGGATTGGTTTGGCTTAACCTGGGATCTTCTTTCACCGGAAAGGACTTGCTGATTACTCAATTGGCAATGGGACAGGGCATTTCACCCGCCAACTTTGTTACCTCTGCGACCTCTACGATCAACAGTACGGGGATTCCGTTTACCGATGCAGGCGCGTATCTCGGCCCTGGTGCCCCCGTTGTTTTGCGAGAACTCGCCTATGAATTTCCGGTGTTAGGCAATGGTCGTCTAGTCGTTGGGCCGAGAATCAATTGGTTCCGCTTTTTTGATGCCAACCCCTTTACCTTTTTTGCAACAGGAACGACCTCACTGAACTCGATCGCAGGCACCCTGACCAATGATGTAAGGCGCGGTGCTGGAGCGATTTTGATTTCCCCTTTAAGTCCTAAACTCGACTTGCGCCTGGGCTATCTTGCAGAAGGCAATGAATATGGCAGCCAAAATCTTTTGCCCTTTAACTCAGCTTCTAGCCCCGCAGAAGGACTGTTTGGCGGCACGAATAGTCTAACGGTAGAACTCACCTACAAGCCTGATCCAGCCTTCAATTTTAGGGTGATGTACAGTCGGGCTAACAGTCAGGCCAGAACTCAATTTTTGGACAATCAAGTTCCGGTGACGAGTCCTGTCAAACTGGTAAGTGGTGCACCGATCAATGGATTGGCGGATGATGGATTTGGCGGCGGATTAAACAATGCTCAGTCCAACATTTTTCAGGTCAATTTTGATTGGCTGCTCAATCGACGAGTCGGAATTTTTGGGCGGTATGGATTTGCAGATACGCGGCTGAATGCTCAGATCAAGTCGCGCAGTGGCAATATCAATACACAGTCTTTTCAGTTTGGTTTCACAGTTCTAGACTTGTTTAAGCGAGGCGCACAGGGAACCGTTTCTTTTGTGATGCCGTTCAATTACACGAAGGGGCGCGACTATCTAGTTTCGGGAGCAGGCGACGGCGGAATTCAATATGAACTAGAAGGCGTTTACTTTTACCCAGTGACGAATAACATTGCGATCGTCCCCAACGTGCAGTTTATCTTCAACGCCAACAACTTCAGCAGCAATCCAACGATCGCTATCTTCAACATCCGCACTCAGTTTAGTTTCTAACGGTAGAGCGAGTTCAATATCAGGCAGGTGAGAGAAGCTGTAGCTGCTTTTCCGCCTGCTTTTTGCAATCAAGAACTTTGAACTTATTTAACTTGCCTACTTCAACAAACCTGTCAGTATTATTGCGATCGATGATAACAATAAAGTAAATTTTCTCTGTAGACCTACTTAAAACTACGGATGTGGCTTCGGTATATAACAAGGATGCTAGTTGCGTAGAATTCAGGATCTAAATAAGCTTGTGAGCGACGATCGCTGACCTTCTCAATCAGTAGAAAGTTTTGAACAGCAATACTTTTAGACTTTATTCAGCAGCTACTATCCACCTATTCGCAGGAAACTTATGAGTAATTCGGCTGCACTGACTCAAACCGAACTTCAAGAATTTGCTGAAGCCTGGTATCAAAAGCTTGATGTGCATGAACCCTTGGAAAACTACTTACCTCTGTTGGCGGAGGATGTCGAAATGGTTTTTCCAGAGGCAACTGTTCGTGGATTTGCAGGGTTCACAGGCTGGTATGAGCGCGTGGTTAGCATCTTCTTTGATGAAGTTCATACCGTCAAAGATGTCAAAATCATTTCCACTTCTGAAGATGCAACCGATGTCAAAGTGGTCGTCAAATGGGAAGCCAGCGTGTGGAATGCTCCCGAACCCTACAGCAAGCGTATTGTTCTTGATGCTTACCAAACCTGGACAGTCAAGCGATCGTCGCTAGGCACTCCCGTTGTCGCCACTTACATTGTTGATGAATTGAAGTACTACGAAGGATCAGCCACGTTGTAGAGATATTAAACATTAGACTCGAAACCTGTCTTGTCTTGAGTCCAAAGTTTTTCCCCAGTTGTAAACTTCTGTGAATCCTTTCCCATCTTGTTGCACTGCTGCCTTAAGTGGGAACACTCAAACAAGATTCAGATTTCGTAAAGCTTTTCCATAAGTGGGTGTTGGGCGAATACCCTCAGTGGGAATACAGAGTCCGTCAATCGAGTTCTTGAGGCGGCGTAAAGGGACAACTTTTTGTCTGCGATCGTCTCACTCGATCTTCTATTTTTCAATCAATTCTATTTCCCAGCAGCATCAGGAGCGGCTATGTCTTCGAGTGTCGAAGTTGTTGAAAAGATGTATCACTGCTTTAAGTCAGGCGATATGACTACCCTCAAAGCAGAGGTCTTTGCAGAAGATTTGAAGTGGCACCTACCCGGACACCACCCCCTCGCGGGAACTAAACACGGCGTTGATGAGGTTCTCGCTTTTTTTGGGCGTTTGCGAGGTTTAGGGCTACAAGTAACCCCGATCGGCATGGGTGAATTGAACTCTGGCACAGTTGTTGAAATGTATCGGGCAACAGGTGATGTGAATGGCACAAAACTACAAGCGTTGAACTGCAATCACTACACCGTCGAGAACGGCAAAATCACCGAAGTACAAGTGTTAATGGCTAATCAGCACGGCTACGACGCTTTCTTTTGGGAAGCTTACCATTTGAAACCGATTCCCGATCGTTTGGTCTAAAGAGACTGAAGACTAAAGACTTTAGACAAGAGACTAGATTCTTGAATGTTCCAAGTAGTTCAAAGTCTAATGTCCAATGTCCAACACTCCATTATGCAACTAAGGAACAAAACAATGACTCCAACTGAAGAGCGAAATATTGCTTGCTTTACTCGATTTATTGAAGAAGGCCTGAACCGGAAAAAGATTAGCGATATTGCTGACGAATTTATCAACGGCAACATTGTTATGGAAGCGCCCGGTGTACCTACCGCAGACGGCAGACTCAAGGGTAACGACATTTTCAAATTCTTCACCAGCACATTCGTCGATTCATTCCCTGATGTGAAATGCTCGATGGCGTACTGCATTGCGGAAGGTGATGCGCTTGCGGTCGATGTTTTGTATGAAGGGACTCACGCAAAAGACTTCGCTGGCGTTCCGGCAACCAATAAATATATTAAAGGTGGCGAACTCTGGTACATGCAGTTTGCCAATGGCAAAATTCGTCACCTGAGAATCTGTGAATATGGCACCCCGCTTCGCGCCATGTTGCTCGGTGAATAATCAGCTAACTCAAACTTCTTAACCTCTACCTGCAAACCTTTTTGGAGAAACATTCATGAACCCCGAAGATTCTAAATCTACACTCGCAACGCTATTTGACGAAGTGTTGACCCAAGATCGTCAAGAACTCATTGATGAGCTGTACGACGAAAGCTATGAATTTATCGTCCCCAAGCTGGCAGGCATGACCAGCAACGTTGTCCAGGGGCGTGAGAATTTCAAAAAGCGAGTGACAGCGTTCCGCAATTCTTTTCCTGACGTGGTTTACTCCATTGATAGTTTTGTTTCTAATGGTGAGATTGTAGCGACAAGCTTCACGTTCAGCGGAACGCATACAAATGAGTTTGCAGGATTTCCTGCTACTAATCGTCGAGTTAATGTCACTGGCATTCACTTTGCTCAACTCAGAGACGGCAAAATCATCAAAACCTGGGCTGGCTTCACCAACATCGCAGAAGTATTGGCAGCATAGTTTTTTGGGGGTCGTTCTCTGTACTAGTTGCATGATAAGTGACCCATAATTTCAATGACGATGAGCAAGGAGCTACCCCAATGTCTATTGAAGAAAATAAGGTGCTAGTCAATCGTTACTACACCGAGCTAATGAGTACGGGTGATTTGAGCTTTGTCGATCGCTACTTTGCCCCCCAATTTGAGTTTACCAATCCCACCCACACTGAGCCTTATCGCGGGCAGGAATTCAAAGATCTCGTGACGATGTTGCGCGGTGCTTTTCCCGATCTCAAGTTCACGGTTGAACACATGCTGGCTCAGGGCGATACCGTAGTCGGACACTGGACGGCACGCGGCACCCACAAAGGAACCCCGCTCAAAACCCTGAAGGGCGACATTCCCGCCAAAGGCAACCCGTTTGTGATTGACGGCATCTCCTGGATTCGGATTGAGAACGGCAAGTTTGTCGAAGCTCGAATCAATGAAGATACCCTCGGACTATTGCAGCAAATCGGTGCCCTGCCTGCGCCTCCCCAGCCTCCAGAGTTACCGATCGACTTAAATGAAGCGGTGGTCGATCGCTACTTCAACGAGTTGATGAATCAGGGCAAGTTAGAAATTATTCCTGAAATCATGACCGAAGGTGTGACCTTTCGCATTCCCACGTTACCTGAGCCGATTCGCGGTCACGATGGTCTAAAAGCATTCGTTACTGGGTTACGAACTGGTTTCCCTGACATTCAGTTTAGTGTTGAGCGTCAGATTGCTGAAGCTAACAAAGTAGCCTCTCGCTGGTATATCACTGGAACACATAAAGGCATGTTTTTAGGTATGCCCGCGACAGGTAACACTATCAAAGATCAAGGTGTTGACATTTTCATTCTCGAAGGCGGCAAAATCGCAGAGATTTGGGTTAACGAAAATGATCTCGGCTTGATGAAACAGATCGGTGCGTTTGGCTAAAAAAGCCTTGAATTTTGCGTTGGGATCATGTCTCAAAGTGGCTGATTGACTAACAAATTCCTTCAGGTAGGTTGGATTGAACCGGGTCAAACTCAACGTGAGAAAGGCTTCTGTTGGGTTTCGCTTTGCTCAACACCAACCTACAGAAAATGACGGCTTCAGGAGTTGTATTAATCCACCATCTCAAAGTCATGAATTCCCTGCATCCCTCATCCCTCTGAAAAGTTGCCCATGAAATCTTACGACGCGATTATTGTTGGGAGTGGCCCCAACGCGCTCGTCAATGCTGCTTATCTGACCAAAGCAGGCTGGAGCGTTTTGATTTTAGAGAAAAAAGACCGTCCCGGTGGCGGTTTACGAACGGAAGCCCTAACGCTACCTGGATTCACCCACGATATCTATGCGGGCTATCTAATTCTATTTGCGCTATCACAGGCGAATGTTGATTTTGGTGCAGATCTACAAGCTCGTGGACTGCAAATGATCGGTACTCAGCGTCCGGCTGGTGTGTCGATGCCCGGAGGCAAAGCGGCGGTGATTGCAACCGACATGGAAGCAAACATTGCAGAAGCAGAACGGCTGTCTCCTGGCGATGGGGCTGGCTGGATGCAAATGATTCAAACGATCGGGCAATATGCCCCCCAAGTCTTCAGTTTGTTGAAGATGAATCTGACCAGTCCCGAAGCGGCGAATTTGATCGAGCAGTTGATGACGATCGACGGCAAATATCCCGCCGCCTTCACCAGTGATTTTCTCGTTTCTGCTAGAGACGTTTTGACCTCGCTGTACAAATCTGAGACGTGGCAAGGCATTCTCGCGCCCTGGGTGTTACACAGTGGTCACGGGCCCGAAGATGCCAACAGTGGTTTTTGGACACATATCTTTGCTTTGGGTCTTCAGTCGGCTGGACAATTTGTGGCAGTGGGCGGGACAGAAATGTTAGCGAAATCGCTGGTAAAACTGATTGAAGATCAAGGTGGAGAATTCCAGTGTGATACGACCGTTAGTAAAATTATTGTCGAAAACGGTAAAGCGGTTGGAGTCAGAACGGAATCAGGAGAAGAATACCGCGCAAGTCGGGCAGTTATTGCTACAGCGAATCCTGATCAACTGTATTTAAAACTGCTGGCGGATGAAGAAACTGTTCCTGCGATCGTCAAACAACAAGCGAGCAAATTCCGGTACGGTCATAGTGTACTTCACATCCACTTAGCATTGAATGAGTCACTTCAATGGCATGACGATCGCCTTAACGATGTGGTTTACACTCACATTACCGATGGCATTGACGGAGTTTCCAAAAACTATAATGAAACCACTCGTCATTTGTTGCCTTCTGAGCCTGTAATTGGCGTGGGAAGTCCGACGATTCTTGATCCATCTCGTGCGCCAGAAGGTAAGTCCATTGCCGTTTTACAGGTGTTAGACATTCCTTACCAATTCAAAGGAGATGCGGCGGGAGAGATCAAAACAATTGGCGATGGAACCTGGACAGATGACATAAAAAATCGGTACGCCGATCGCGTGATTGATCTCGCCAGTCAGCACATTCCTAATCTCAAAGATGCAATTTTGGCGCAATCGATTCTCAGTCCGCTAGATGTCGAAAAAGGTAACGTCAACTGGAAATATGGTGACCCTTATAGTGGCGCTCATGACATTGCCCAGAGCTATCTGCTGCGCCCGATTTCTAGCCAGCCGAGTTATCAGACTGGGGTGCCAAATCTCTACGTGATCGGAGCGGCAACTCATCCGGGATTGGGCATTGGCGGAGCTTCTGGCTACATCGTGGCTCAGGACTTGCTCAACGAGACGAAAAGTTCCAAACAAGGAAAGAAATAATGGCACAGGCAACAGCCGCCGGAAATGTGCGGATTGACTACGACGATTTGGGGCAGGGTGACTCAACTATCTTGCTGATGACCGCCTGGTGTATGAGTCGATCGGGCTACGCTGACCTTCCTCAAAAGCTGGCAAAAAACAATCGCGTTCTCACGTTTGACTGGCGCGGACATGGCAAATCTGAAACACCTACAGGTGATTTTGGAGCGAATGAGTTAGTCGAAGATGCGATCGCTGTGATCGAAGCCAGTGGTGCTAAAGAAATTACGCTGGTTTCGATGCATCATGCGGGCTGGGTGGCGATCGAACTTCGTCGTCGATTAGGTTCCAAAATTGCGCGGATTGTTCACCTTGATTGGGTCATATTTCCGCCTCCCGAACCTTACATGAATCTGGTCAGAGGGCTGGCTTCTGAGGGCTGGCAACAAGCGCGAGACATGCTGTTTACCATCTGGACGAATGGCATTTCTAATCCGCCTGAGTTGGTGACCTTCATTAAAGAAGAAATGGGGTCTTACAGTGGCGAAATGTGGATGCGATCGGGCCGCGAAATTGCCGCCAGTTTTGATCAGTTTAGCTTTCCACTTCAAGCACTAGCTCAACTCACTCTACCTGTTCCCACACTGCACCTGTACGGTCAGCCCAAAGATCCTGGATACCTGGTTGCACAGCAGGATTTTGCGTTCAAAAATTCCTGGTTTAGCGTTCATCAACTCAATGCAGAATCATTCTTTGCACAGTTTGATGCAGTTGATGAAATGGTTAAATCTGTTGAAGAATTTATTATCAAACCCGTTCTGTCTGCGGAGGCAGTATGAGTAAATCTTTTGACTGCACCTTTGATTACATTATCATTGGCAGTGGTGCAAGTGGCAGCGTGATCGCTAATCGGTTGAGTGAAAATCCTGATTGTCAAATTCTACTACTAGAAGCAGGAGGTGCCGACAAAGATCCCAATATCTCGAAGCCAAGTAGCTTTGTCAAACTGTGGGGATCAGAGTACGACTGGAAGTTGATCACTGAAAGCCAACCTGGATTAGACGATCGTTCCATTGTCATCGATCAGGGTAAAGTCCTGGGCGGCAGCACATCGATCAATGCACTGATGTATGTCAGAGGCAACCGTCGTAACTTTGATGCCTGGGCTGCTGGTGGCGCAACGGGTTGGAGCTATGACGACGTTCTCCCCTACTTCAAACAATTAGAAGATTACGAAGGCGGCGCGTCTGACTATCATGGCGCTGGTGGCCCGCTAAAAATTCGAGATTGTCCAGAAGCGATCATGCGATCGGACGAATTCATGAATGCTGCGGCTCAAATCGGATATGACGCGCACTGGGATTACAACGGCGATCGTCAAGAAAATGGGGCAGGTCTGCTGCAATTTCACGTTGATGAGAATGGCGATCGAGTCAGTGGTGCGACCGCTTTTCTAAAACCTGTATTGAATTGTCCTAATTTGACGCTAGAACTGTGTGCAGAAGTGACTCGGATTCTCACAGAAGGCACTCGCGTTGTCGGCGTGGAATATGTGCAAAATGGTGAATTAAAGCAGGCGCGATCGACTCAAGAAGTCATCCTCAGTGCAGGCGCATTGCACTCTCCCAAAATTCTCATGCTGTCTGGAATCGGCGATGCAAAACAGTTAGCGTCACTCAATATTCCCGTCGTCGCTGACCTTCCAGGAGTCGGACAAAATCTGCAAGATCACATGCAGTTACCGATCGTCTTCCGCACTCAGGAAGAGCGACCCAAGCCTGACTTGCTGACCGGAAACACCTTGTTTGTCAATACTCGCCAGGATCAGCCCGACAATGCTCCAGATTTACAGCTTAATTTCACGCCGGCCGTTCCGGCTCAACTTCCGATTGACTTTGGTGTTCCAGCCTGTATCTTTCTAGCAATTTTAGTGCAGCCAGAAAGTATTGGAGAAGTCAAGCTGCGATCGAGCAATTACCAAGATCAACTCATCATCAATCCCAATTACTTACAGTCTGATGCAGATGTAAAAACCTTTGTCTCTGCTATTCATTTAGCGAGAGAAATTGCAAACACTCCAGCATTCTCAGTGTTGAATATTGGCGAGCTTGTTCCGGGTGAGTTGAATGATGAAGCGATGGAAGGATTTATTCGATCGCAAGCCTCCACAATCTGGCACCCGGTCGGAACTTGCAAGATGGGAACGGACGATCGCGCCGTGGTTGATCCCCAGTTACGAGTGCGAGGTGTCAAGGGGTTGCGGGTTGCAGATGCTTCAGTAATGCCGATCGTGCCTAGTGGCAATACAGTCGCAGCCTGTTTCATGATTGGCGCAAAAGCAGCCGATTTGATTCTGTCTAAATAACGAATACAAGGAGAAAACACAGTGGAAAACGTACCCAATACTCGCTTAGGCAAACTCTATCGAGAACACATCGAACTCATTCTCAAAAAAGATATTGAAGCGCTTCTCAATCAGTATACAGAGGATGCTCTATTAATCAGCAGCTTCATGAAAGAGCCAAAATATTACCAGGGTCGTGATCAGTTGCGCGAACACATGCAGGGCATTTTGGGAATCGAAGGACTGGAAACCGATATCGCATTTTGGGCAGAAACCGAGAATCCTGAAACCCTGATGATTGTAGAAGCGATCACCATGACCGCAGGTGGACAGGAAGCCAAAATGCGCTTTGCAGATAGCTGGGTGCTGCGCGACGGTAAGATTGCCATTCACTTTGCGGGCATGACTCAATACCCCGGCGGCTCAGTCGCCTGACACATTCTGGCATTGCTAAACCGTGGAATGAAGTTGCTCTCAACTACCCATTTTGAGAAACTTCTGAATATTCAAAGTCCCTCACTTGTGGGGGATTTAGGGGGCGAGAGGATTTAGCTTCGACACGTCCAAATTCTAATTAAATCAATGCTGAGTGCTATCTACTTGCATTAACGATCGCTAACCAAAAACTCAAAACACTAGAGGTTCGTCATGTCTACAGCAACACAATCCGTCGCTCAAAGTTTCTACACTGTCTACAACGAAAACAAGCCTGACTTGTTAGATGAAATTCTCGCTGATACCTACGTCGGTCACGTCAACGGTCACGATATTGTCGGCGCAACGGCTGCAAAAGGTTTCATTGTTGGATTTTTGACTGCATTTCCTGACGCACACTACACCGTCGAAGACACGATCGAGAGCGGCGATCGCATTGTCACTCGCTGGGTTTGCACAGGCACCCAAAAAGGCGCATTCTTCGGCATCGAACCCACCAGCAAACAGGTCACAATGATTGGCATCACCATTTTTCAAGTCATTGACGGCAAAATTGCCCAACTCTGGAACAACTGGGATGTCTTTGGCTTGATGAATCAGCTCAAAGGCTAATTGAGTTTTGAATTTTGGGTTTTGGATACTGAGTTGAGAAGTGCTTTACGAATCGCTCCCTGATAAAAATTGGAACGCTAAACTTGCACATTCAACACAAAATCTGAAACCTAAATCACACCGCCCAAAACTCAAAACTTAAACTGATTGATCATGAAAGCACTCATTCTCGATAAACCTGGATCACCCGACACCTTCTATGTGTCAGAGATGCCCAAACCGCAACCGGGGGAAGGGGAAGTGCTGATTAAAGTCCACGCCGTTGGACTCAACCCAGCCGACTACAAATTTGCGCGCAGAGGCATGAAAGCCTGGACATATCCGTGGATTTCAGGATTAGATGTCGCAGGCGTTGTCGAGGCGATCGGGCCCAACGTCACAAACTGGAAGATTGGAGATGCCGTCTACTATCACGGTAACTTAGCGAAACCAGGTGGCTTTGCCGAGTATACGATCGCCAGTTCTCACGCAATCGCTCCCCTGCCCAAAAATCTGTCGTTTACAGAAGCGGCCGCGCTGCCCTGCTCAGGGTTTACCGCCTATCAGGTGCTACATCGTAAGCTGCATTTGCAAGCGGGACAGACGATTCTAATTCACGGCGGTGCGGGTGGTGTGGGCGGATTTGCAATTCAGTTAGCAGCGATCGCCGATCTCAAAATCATCACCACTTGTTCGGCTAAAAATATCGACTGGGTGAGCAAGTTGGGCGCGACCGAAATCATCGATTACACTGCTGAAAACGTGTCTGCCAAAATTGCTGAAATTACCGACAGCAGAGGCGTTGACGGCATTATCGACACCGTTGGATCTGATAGCGCGACAACCGGATTGGGAATGCTGGCGTTTGGCGGCGGAATTGCTTGCGTGAATGGCTTGCCCGATTTTAGTCAGATGCGATCGTTTGGCAAAGCGCTGTCCGTTCATGATGTGGCGCTCGGTGGTGCTTACCTGGAGAAAGACGTTCAAGCACAGGAAGATTTGGCACGAATTGGACAAGAATTTGGCGAACTAGTTACACGCTATTCGATCAATCCTTTGTTACATGAAGTGATTCATTTAGAAGGGGTTCCTCAAGGTTTAGTGCGGTTGTCTGAGCGTCATGTTCGAGGCAAGATCGTCGCCCAAATTCAGCAGTAGAAAAGAGGTGATAGCTATGAAGCTGAAAGACAAAAAGATCGGCATTCTAATAGAAAGTGATTTCTATGAACAGGAAATCTGGTACTACAATTTTCGGTTCAAAGAAGAAGGCGCAGAGGTACATTTTCTAACGCGCTTGTGGGGTCAACCTTCTCTAACATTCAAAGGTCATGAATATCATGCGCCATTTGAGTGTCACGAAAGTTTTGAGAACATGAGTGTGCAAGAACTTCGCAGTTACTCAGCGATTATTGTGCCAGCGGGAATGGTGTCCGATCGCTTGCGCTGGACAGATGATCTCAGTCAGGAACCGCCCGCTTTAACGTTTATGCGTCGAGCCTTTGCCGAAAAAACCATTATTAAAGGGATTATTTGTCATGGCATGTGGCTGTTGTCTCGCGCTCCCGAATTAGTCAAAGGTCGGCGGGTAACGTGTCACAACAATCTCTATGGAGATGTGACAAACATGGGTGCAATTTACATCGATCAAGATGTGATTGTTGACTTTGCAAACTGGCCAGAACCTGCTGATTTAGTCACGGCTCGAAGTGGTGGACACTGCCATTTATTTGCCAAACAAATCATCAAGATGCTGTCAGAACATCGATAGAAAATCCTAAGTTTTGAGTTGATTATTTCTTCTCACTCCTCACCCCTCACTCCTCACTTTTTTATCTTCAAGAGAACCAACCATGCAGATTTTTTCTCAATTAGCAATTACGTGCAAAGATGCGATCGCCACCGAACAGTTTTATACAAAATACTTCGGTTTCAAGCGGGCACGAGTTGCAAAACTCCCGGATGGCAATCAAATTGTGTTCATCAAAATGGCGGATAGTGCGTTCTATCTAGAAATCTTTCAAGCTAGCGAAGAGTCACCGCTGCCGCCTGCCATCAATGACGGCTATTCGTTCCCTTCAGTGCGTCACCTCGCCTTCAAGGTCAGCAGCGTTGACGAGAAACTAGCTGAAATTGGCAATGCCGCCCAGATCACACTCGGCCCATTGAATTTTGACGACTACATTCCGGGTTGGCGGACGGTGTGGCTAGCTGACCCCGACGGCAGAATTATCGAACTGAGTCAGGGCTTTGTCGATGAAGAAACTCCTCCTGCATTAGTCGATGAAAAAGTCGCAGTGAGCGCTTAGTCAAAAGGAACGATCGACATGTCTGACAGCAGCGAATTTGAGAGTCCGGTTTCCAAGCCCAGAGCGCCTCACAGTAATGAACGATTGATGTTCTTTAGTGATGGTATTTTTGCAATCACGATTACCTTATTGGTGATCGAAATTAAAGTTCCTGAGATTCACGATGTCCCTGTAAATGAAATCACTCCAGCATTGTTCAAAGAGCTTGGTCACTTAATGCCTAGCATTTGGGGATGCATTATAAGCTTTATGATTCTGGGGCTGTACTGGATTGCTCATCACAATATGTTTATGTCTATTAAGCATCACAATCATACGTTGCTGTGGCTAAACACATTTTTTTTGATGTGCATTGCGTCGGTTCCATTCACGACAGCGTTGATTAGTCATTATCCCGATCAACAAATTGCCGTAGTTTCCTATGCTGCGGTTTTGACGCTGACTGGTATCGTTCTCAATCTGATCTGGTGGTACTCAAGTACCCATCATTTGCTTGAAGAAGGCATTGAGCCAGAGTTCATTACTTTTGTGCATCGCTATATTCGGATTGCTCCGATCGTATACGCGCTCTCAATTCTGGCTTCATTCATCAGTGTCAATCTGGCTGAGTTCATGTTGATTGCAGTTTCTATTTACTACATCATTCCAAAACGATATCACCGCAAGCACTACAGACAGTTAGAGCGTCGTTTCAACCAGTAATTACCTTCCCGGAGAATGTTCTTATGGAGCGCATGAATTTTACGTTTTCAGATCTGGTGACGGGGTATGTCACCCACTTCGATCGCGCCGCCAAAAGCTTTGGTATCAAGACCTCTGACGGTCGCATCTACGAAGCACATCTCACCCCAGCCGCTTATGGACGAATCGCCCAAAACCTCGAAGAACCCTACAACGATTGCACCGGACGCTTCGCCGAACTGCTGTCTCCCGGTCAACATGTGTTTGCCTATGGTGTGTTTTATCCCCAAGGCGACGGGCACCGTTTTGACGTGAAATCTCTCGTCTTTCCGGGCGAAGCGACGGACGATTATCGGCATGAAGAAGCGGATTGGTGGGTCAAGCAAGTCAGGGCGATCGCAGACAGCTATCTCAAGTGGCAATTTAGCTATCCAACTAAGGAAATTGACTACCGCGACTATCGCACTTACTTGCATTTAGCGGGTGCCAAAAAAGAAGACGATTTTCTGCAAGAAACGGACACCATTTCTCGGTTGGTTTACGGGTTTGCCTCTGCCTTCTTGATGACAGGTGAAGATCGATTCTTAGAAGCTGCCGAAAAAGGCACCGAATACCTGCGCGATCACATGCGCTTTTATGATCCCGATGAAGATTTGATCTACTGGTATCACGGCGTTCAAGTGACGGGCAATCGCGAACAAAAACTACTGACTTCAGAGTTTGGCGACGACTTTGACGCGATTCCGGCTTATGAGCAAATTTATGCGCTGGCTGGCCCAATTCAGACCTACCGGATTACAGGCGATCCGCGCATTCTCAAAGATGCCGAAATGACGGTCGATTTGTTTGATAAGTTCTTTATCGATCGCGAAGGTGGTGGCTATTTCTCACACATTGATCCGATTACCCTGGATCCAAGAGCCGAATCTTTAGGACACAATCGCGCCCGCAAAAACTGGAATTCTGTCGGCGATCATGCGCCCGCTTACTTGATCAACCTCTATCTGGCAACGGGTGAGCAAAAGTATGCAGATTTTCTGGAGTATACGTTTGATACGATCGCCAAGTACTTCCCTGATTATGACAATAGCCCCTTTGTTGAAGAAAAGTTTTTTGAGAACTGGAGCAAAGATCAGGAATGGGGATGGCAACAAAATCGCGCCGTGGTCGGACATAACTTAAAGATTGCCTGGAACTTGATGCGGATGCAGTCTTTGAAATCCAAAGAAGATTACCAACAACTCGCAGAAAAGATTGCAACGCTAATGCCCAGAGTCGGCAGTGACCAACAGCGCGGCGGCTGGTATGACGTAGTAGAAAGAGAGCTTGAGCCAGGAGACGAACATCATCGGTTTGTGTGGCACGATCGCAAAGCCTGGTGGCAACAAGAACAAGCCATTCTCGCCTACATGATTCTAAATGGCATTACCAAAAAAGAAGAGTATCTGCGCCATGCGCGTGAAGCGGCAGCCTTCTACAATGCATTCTTCCTCGACCATGATGACGGTGGCGTGTACTTCAACGTGTTGGCAAATGGATTGCCTTTCTTGATGGGCAACGAACGCTTTAAAGGCTCTCACTCAATGAGCGGCTACCACTCCACAGAGCTATGCTATCTGAGCGCTGTTTATACCAATCTGCTAATCACCAAACAGCCGATGGATTTCTACTTTAAGCCGATGCCGGGAGCCTTCAAAGACAACATTTTGCGTGTCTCACCCGACCTTTTGCCTCCCGGTAGCATTCGGATTGGTCAATGCTGGATTGACGATCGACCCTACACCGACTTCGACGCAAATGCTCTGACAGTCAAGCTTCCTGACACCACAGAGCGCGTCAAAATCAAAGTTCAGATTGTCCCCAACTAGTCCTTCACTTATTGAGTTTGCATTCATGGAGATTACGATCAAACAATTGCCAGTCACACTGCTGGATGGGACGGATGAAGTCATGGCGATCGTCGAGTTAGTCGGCGACATCAATGGCAGCACTGCCTCCAAAGTTCAATCTGAAGTGTTGCCCGTGGCAGAGTCCAACAGTCGGCTGATTTTGGACATGACTCAAGTTCCGTATATGTCTAGTGCGGGTTTGCGAATGTTGCTTTCTGTTTACCGTCAGGTGTTGGCCAAAGAGGGCAAAGTTGTTCTCGTAGGACTTGCCGAAGACCTGCAAGATACCATGTCCGTCACCGGATTTCTCGATTTTTTCACCACCTGCAACACGATCGACGAAGGCTATGAAGCCCTCAACGTCAAGGTTCAAGTCCTTAGTTAATTGATCATTAATCATTGGTCATGAGTCGTTAGTTTCTAGTCTTCTACAGATGACCAAGAACCAATGATGCGTGACCAATAATTTTATTGGAACTATCACAATGGAACGCATCGACATTCATCCGACTCATACTTACGGCGAGTTTAAGCTGCGTCGTGGGAAGCCTTTTCCGTTTGGCGCAACGATCGTGCCTGGCGGCGTTAATTTCTCGATTTTCTCCAGTCACGCGACCTCTTGTGCGCTGGTGTTGTTCAAAAAAGGAATGCCAGAACCAATGGGGGAAATTCCCTTTCCCGATGAGTTTCGCATTGGCAACGTGTTTAGTATGACGGTGTTTGATCTCGATTACGAAAACATTGAGTACGGCTA
The DNA here is from genome assembly GCF_052939475.1 of Phormidesmis sp. 146-20. Lineage (NCBI taxonomy): Bacteria > Bacillati > Cyanobacteriota > Cyanophyceae > Leptolyngbyales > Leptolyngbyaceae > Phormidesmis > Phormidesmis sp. 146-20. Next base: position 40,023 of record NZ_JBJPHT010000033.1, on the reverse strand, counting down.
TCGGATGGATGGCCCCTTTGATCCCACGGCGGGACACTGGTTTGATTCGCGCAAAATTCTCATGGACCCTTACGCCAAAGTGATTGGTGGACGGGATGTGTGGGGCGTTACACCCGATTGGAGCGATATCTATCACCATCGATCGCGCATTGCCCTGGATGACTTTGACTGGGAAGACGATCGACCGCTCGAAATTCCCCCCGAAGATCTGGTGATCTATGAAATGCACGTTCGCAGTTTCACCAAACATTCGTCTTCTGGAGTCAAGCATCCCGGTACGTTTGCGGGCATTCGCCAAAAGATCGATTACCTCAAAGAACTGGGAGTCAACTGTGTAGAACTGATGCCCGTCTACGAGTTTGACGAATTTGAAAATTCTCGACCCAATCCCCAAACGGGTGAGTTATTGGTCAATTATTGGGGCTACAGCACTGTCGGATTCTTTGCGCCCAAAGCGGGATATGCCGCTACAGGTAAGCTAGGAATGCAGGTCGATGAATTTAAAACTTTGGTCAAAGAACTGCACAAAAATGGTATCGAAGTCATGCTCGATGTCGTCTTTAACCATACGGCAGAAGGCAACGAACAGGGCCCTTATATTTCGTTTAGAGGCATCGACAACAAGACTTACTACATGCTCACGCCAGAAGGCTATTACTACAACTTTAGTGGATGTGGGAATACGCTGAACTGTAATAACCCGATCGTTCGTAATATCGTTCTCGATTGCTTGCGCTATTGGGCATCTGAATATCACATCGATGGGTTCAGATTTGATCTCGCTTCCATTCTCGGCCGTGATCCCTGGGGCGCTCCGCTGGCCAATCCTCCTTTGCTCGAAACGCTGGCATTTGACCCGATTCTCGCCAAGTGCAAACTGATTGCCGAAGCCTGGGACGCAGGCGGACTCTATCAAGTTGGCTCCTTTCCCGCCTTTGGGCGCTGGGCAGAATGGAACGGCAAATATCGCGATGGTATCCGCAAATTTCTCAAAGGAGAACCCGGAAGTGCAGGCGATATGGCGCAGCGAATTCAAGGCTCTCCCGACTTGTATGAATGGTCAGGACGCGCCCCCGCAACCTCAATTAACTTCATCACCGCTCACGACGGATTTACACTCGCAGATCTCGTTTCATACAACGAAAAACATAACGAAGCGAACGGCGAAAACAATAACGACGGTTCGACCGACAACGATAGTTGGAACTGTGGTGCAGAAGGCTGGACAGATGATCCGGGAATCAATGCTCTGCGTCAGCGACAAATGCGAAACGCAATGGCAATGTTATTCGTCAGTCAGGGCATTCCGATGATTCTCATGGGAGACGAAATGGGACGCAGCCAGAATGGGAACAACAATACCTACTGTCATGACAACGATCTGAACTGGATCAACTGGGATCTTCTCAAAACAAACGCAAGTTTATTTCGATTTGTCAAACACTGTATCCACTTTCGTCACGCGCATCCCGTCTTACGCAACCACTGGCATTATCAGAATCGTGACTACGCAGGCAGCGGCTACGCAGACATCACCTGGCATGGGACACGCGCCTGGAATGCAGACTGGTCAGCCTCTAACAACACTCTAGCCTTCATGCTTTGCGGCAACCATGCCAAAGGCGGCACGATCGCTGACAATTTCATCTATGTCGCCATGAACATGCACTGGCAAGCCAATTGGTTTGAGCTTCCGGGACTGCCTTCTGGACTGCGATGGCACGTCTCAGTCAACACAGGCGCACCGTCTCCCCAAGATTGCTGGGAGATTGGCAACGAACCCATTCTCGACAATCAGCAGGGGATTTTGTTGGGCGATCGCTCCCTCATCATCCTCGTTGGCAAATGAGCAGTTTGAGTTTTGGATCAAATGCATCCGCTGAGATTCAAAGCTCAAGCTTGCCACAATTAACCCTTGCCACAATTAACCATAATGGCAACAAAATAGTAGGTGGCTCCGTCATTCCTGCTTGGGGTGCGGAACTCAGCGATCGTTTAGACCCGTAGCTAACCTACTGATATGATGATTTCAAGATTTGCGGCCGCTCTCCTGATCGCAGGGGGGCTTCTCTCAGTGCAGGCGTTTGCAGCTAATGCGGGACAGAGCACTCGATCGAGTTCAAATGCAGGGACGATGGTTGCTCAGAAGAAAGCGAACTTGCGCTACACGCCTCCCAAGCTCCCATCACGAGGCAGACCGCGAAACACGCAGGGGGCCGCTTCTCGTGGGGGTGAAGAGGTCGCTGTGGTGCAGGTAAAACTGTTGGCACCGACGGATCACATGGGTCAAACAACTCTAGGGCATCCCAGTTTTTTTTGGTACGTTTCGGGGGCTTCTCAATTTCCGGTAGAGTTTGCCTTGTTTGAGCGGGGCGTGGCAAAACCGATGTTTGTGAAGCGGATGGCGGTCAAACAAGCTGGAATCATCAAGCTAGAAATGCCTCAAAATTTGCCCCCCTTGCAGCCTGGAAAAGACTATCGCTGGTCAATTTCGATCGTGCAGTTTCCCACGATGATTTCTCTTAATCCCGTCTCTCAATCGTTTGTGACGCGCGTTGAGTTAACGGCTGACCAGGCAAAAAAGTTGGCGACCATTACATCGGGTCGCGATCGGGCTGCTTTCTACGCAACTGCCGGGATCTGGTATGACGCACTGGCGGCGATCGCAACTGACTACTTAAACAAGCCAACTGACCCTAATCTTCGCGCAGATTTGGTGACTTTACTCAACCAAATTGGGTTGCCCCAAGTCTTAGAACAAAAGCTATAGTCGTCTGTCGTATTATTCCAACAGCCTTTGTAGGTTGGAAGAAATTTGATAACAGCGAAGCCATGCCCACCAAGGTCTTCCAATTTGAAACTGAAGCTTTTTTGTTTTGAGTGTGGAGCTTTGAGCAGAAGACATGGAGTGTTGAGCAAAAAGCGTGGAAGGCGGAGTAAAAAACAGGAACGCACCCTACGGGAAGCGAAGCTACCGCACTTCAAACAGGAACGATCGCGTTTCTGAGAAAATCAATCCACTGCCTTGCTGAAATGCTATGGTTTTTATGCTCGACCCCTCGCGGGTAACTCAAAACGACCCCTTGCGGGTAACTCGAAGAGATCGCACCTCCCTCCCATGTCTAACACGTCTTTTTTGGCATTTCAATTTACGTCTCCGGGTCCGATCTTGTTTGAGTGGGGCCCGATCGTTCTGCGCTGGTACGGGCTGCTGATTGCGTCCGCCGTCTTGATCGGAGTCAGTCTTTCTCAAACGTTAGCCACCAAGCGGCGGGTCGATCCAGAACTGTTGAGCGATCTGGCCGTGTGGCTCGTGGTGGCAGCGATTCCCAGTGCTCGGCTGTATTATGTGCTGTTTGAATGGCAGCAATATGCCCAACATCCCGAAAAGATTGTGGCGATCTGGGAAGGGGGAATTGCCATTCATGGAGCGATTTTGGGCGGTACGATCGCCGCTCTAATTTTCTCAAAGATCAAGCGAATTTCGTTTTGGCAGTTGGCGGATCTGGTGGCTCCGTCGTTGATTTTGGGACAGGCGATCGGGCGCTGGGGCAATTTCTTTAACTCAGAAGCCTTTGGCGCTCCGACCAATCTGCCCTGGAAGCTGTTTATTCCGCCCGTGCATCGTCCCGCTGGCTTTGAGAATGTTGAATTTTATCACCCCACTTTCTTGTACGAATCGCTGTGGAATTTGGCGGTGTTTGGTCTGTTGATGGCGCTATTTATTCAAGATCTGCGCGGCAAAATTCGGCTAAAAGTTGGCACGCTGTTTTTGACTTACCTGATTGCTTACAGTTTGGGTCGCGTGTGGATCGAGGGACTGAGAACCGATAGCCTGATGTTTGGTGGATTACGAACGGCGCAAATTGTGAGTCTGATTGGAATCTCGCTCGGCGCGATCGGGTTAATCTGGCTGTATGGACTGCGGCGATCGCTTCCCGATGTCGTGCCTGATCCCAACGCCAGAGATTCTGAACTCTCGCAGTAAAAATACAGCAGATTTCTAGTTAGTGAAGTACAGTTAAATTGACAAGAAGCCCGATCCTCCGAGAGTTTTAATCACTTATTTTTGTACTTCATCTATTTGCAAAGTGCTGTATCTAAAAATAAAAACCTCGATTTAAAAAGAAAAAACCCCCGAAGGGTTACTCCGGGGACTAGTCAGGGTGCATCTACCAATCCCCTTTACCCAAATCGTCGGTAGATATCCGGAAAGATTCTCCACGACAAACGTTTTTTTACCTGAGTGAGGCGCTAACAAACGTGATGAATGGGACTCCTTCAGACAATTTGCCGCGTTTGGCTCCTGGTGTTTACATTGTCGGAGCCGGGACGGGCGATCCAGAATTGCTGACCGTCAAAGCTCAAAAACTGCTGTCACAGGCAGACGTGATTCTATTTGCCGACTCTCTGGTGCCCAGACAACTCCTGGAGGGCGCTCGACCTGACGCAGAAATCGTGCCGACAGCAGACAAAACGTTGGAGGAAATTTTGCCTTTGATGATTGAGAAGGTGCGATCGGGACGGTCGATCGTGCGCCTCCATTCTGGCGATCCCTGTCTCTATGGTGCAGTCCAAGAACAGATGCAGGGGTTGTTAGCGGCTAAAATTCCATTTGAGGTGGTGCCGGGGATCAGTGCTTTTCAAGCGGCGGCGGCTCGGCTGCGGGTGGAATTGACCATTCCGGGATTGGTGCAGTCGATCATTTTGACGCGAATCAGTGGTCGTACCGAAGTTCCGCAGGCTGAAGAACTCTCGACTTTGGCAGCGCATCAAGCGAGTTTGTGCCTTTATCTAAGCGCCCGTCATATTGAGAAGGCAATGTGGAAACTGATGCAGCACTATCCTGCTGATACACCCGTCGCCATCTGCTTTCGGCTGGGTTGGGACGATGAAAAAATTAGAGTAGTGGCACTGTCAGAAATGGCGATCGTCACCCTTCAAGAAAATTTAATTCGCACTACGCTGTATGTCATCAGTCCCGCTTTGACGGCGGCCACCGTCCCTACCGAATTTATTTCAGGCGATCGTCCCCTTGATTTGACGGGTGCCCGATCGCATCTCTACGACCCTGATCACGATCGCTTGTTTCGCGCCTAGAATTTTTACGGATAGAAGCTCATATTGGGTAAGCCGAGCGTTTCTTCCCAGCCCATCATCAAGTTGAGACACTGAATTGCCTGCCCCGCCTGACCTTTGAGCAGATTGTCGATCGCTGACATGACAATCACCCGATTGTTACGAGGATCAACCTCGATGCCGATGTAGCAAAGATTGGTGCCAGCCGCCCACTTGGTTTGAGGATAGATGCCTACGGGCAAAAGTTTGACCCAGGGTGACGATCGATAAAACGCGCTGTAGATCGTCAACAGATCTTCTCGAACTAAACCCGGATCGCGCAAAGTAGCGTAAACCGTTGCGAGAATGCCGCGCACCATCGGGATCAAATGAGGCGTAAACTGCACCAGCACTTCATGACCTGCCAAATCGCTGCAAATCTGCTCAATCTCAGGCGTATGGCGGTGTCGCGTCACACTATAAGCCGCCAGCGAGTTGTCAGCCTCAGCCAGCAATAAATTAGTTTTGGGTTGTCGTCCGCCCCCAGAAGTGCCCGATTTAGCATCCACGATCGCCGTTTCGGCCACGATTAATCCCTGCTTGAGCAACGGTGACAACGCCATCAAACTCGCCGTCGGATAGCACCCCGGACAGCCCACCAACTGAGCCTGAGCAATGCGATCGCGATACAGTTCTGGTAGCCCATAAACTGCCGTTTCGGCCACATCGTGATCGGTGCGATCGCCGCCATACCAGGTTTTGTAGACATTCAGATCCGAAAAGCGATAGTCTGCCGACAGATCCAGCACTTTACAACCTTTTGCCAATAGGGTCGGAGCCATTTTGTAGGCCAGTCCATTCGGCAGCGAGAGAAAGACAGCTTGACAGCGATCGGCAATTTTGTAGAGGTCGATCGGCTCGATCTGCTGACTGACACGATGGGCCAGATGAGGATAGAGACTCGAAAATTCTTGACCTGCGCTACTGTCGCCGCCTAGATAAACCAATTCCAGGTTTGGGTGATCCATCAGCAGGCGAACCAACTGCACCCCACCATAGCCTGATGCGCCAACCACACCCACGGGTACACGCCCTAAATCACCCATGTTTTTTGACCCTTATGACAATTGAACGGCGAAACTTCTGCTGCATTGTAATGCTGAATCGGGAGATCTTAAAGAAGATCTGGTATGCCCAAAGATATAAGACTTTAGACCGAAGAAATCGTGATTCATCTTAAAACTTAAGGTCTTTGAAGTCTAGTGTCTAAATGGCAGAGGTTTGGGTGCGATCCCTGACGAATTTCTCAAACAAGTTGTCCCCTACTCTAGCGGTAGTTCACCCTACCTTTGGCGTTGTACGATACTCAGAACAGCCCGTTTGCAGAATCGAAATGATGATTTTTACCTGGTTGGTGGTGGCTTGGCTGGGCGGAACGGCGGCAATTTTGGGCAGTTTGATGACGATCGCCACCCTGCTCCTCTGGCTCGTTCCTCAAAAATCTCCGTCCTGGCAAAATCGCTTAAAACTATTGGGTGTGTCTTTGGGAATGGCGATCGTTGGTTTTGCGCTACTGATCGCGGTGCCGTTTCCTACCGTTAGTCCACACTAAATAGTCCGGCATTGCTGAATCGTGGGATGAATTGCCCCAAAGCGGCGGGAAACCCAAGGTTCAAAGTCCCCCAATTTTGGGGGATTTAGGGGGCGAAAAGATGGACACTTTCCACGCATTCACCCCTCTAGTCAGCAACGCCAATAGTTCATATTGAAGTGAAATTCTCGTCTTAAAGTTCCCAGAATTGGCAGCTTGGGAGGCAGAAGATTTGAGCAACGAACGGCAAAACTTGATCAAGTTGACTAACGCCCAGTCCAGCGTAAAACAACGACTTCCTCGCGCAGTTGTTCTTTGGTGGCGGTTGCCAGTCGAGTCCGAAAAAGATCGATGTTGACGACCTCATAGCCGAGCGATCGAGCAATATCCGCCAGCAGTTGTCCTGTGCGAATCATGACGCGCAAATAGGAAGCCTGATCCCCCACAACGTAGGCCAGTTGGGCACCTGGACGCAAAGCATATCTAAGATCCGCCAGATGTTTTGCCATGCCGCCAAAGTAAAGTTTTGTGGCTCTAGCATAGACCCGCTCAAATCCGCTCGTCTTGCCTAACTCGATTCGTCGGGCTTCGATGTCGTGGGCGATGCGCTGAATTTCGGGATGGTGCGCTACCCATTGATCGTCGTTGTCGGCTTTATAGACGTTGCGAGAATTCGATCGCATCAAGCCTTCTTTCATCGCTCGCAGTTCTGCTTTGTCGCGAATAAAGCCTAAAATCACCGATTCCAACCGAGTCGCGCGCGTGTAGTCTTTTTCGTTGGGGTAGGGCGGCGACGTGATCACAGCATCGATCGAGTCTGGCTCTAAGACTTTGAGAATGTGGCGCGAGTCAGCGTGATGAACCGTTGCGGCTGTGTCAGAAAGGGGTTGAAGGTGATGGAGATCTTGCGCGATCGCTCCCATTGCGTCGAGCCACAGTTCCACCACGGGCGCATCTTGTTTGGGCTTGCCGACACAAACTTCGGGGCTAAACTGCAAATTGCCGACCGAGTAAACTAATACTTTTGCCAACGCTAATAATTCGTGCTGACAGTAGGGCGATTTGTCTTGTTGAATCTGTTCTAGCAAGACGAGCGTTTTGTGGAGCGGAAGCGGACTAATGGAATTTTTGAGCAACAGTTTGAGGCTGTCTTCGGGGAGCGATCTCAAGGAGATATCTCCTTGAGCGTTCAACAGGTTCTGAGTTTTTTCAGCGATCTGATGGGCATGGCTCAACAGTTTGTCAGCATCGGGAGTCCAATCGACTTTTACCGTCCCGGCAAACCAGGCCATCAAATTTGCCTCAACGCCGACACTGGGAATGCCCTGTTTTTTGCATTCGACGATCGTCGTCCCGGTGCCACAAAAGGGATCGAGAACCGTTTGACCAGACTCAACCCCAAATTTCTGCAAATAATCCTGCACCAGATGCGGCGGATAGGACAGCACAAACCGATACCAATCATGAGCCTTTCGATCTTGATCACGAAGATGATTGAGGTCTGAATTGCGGTGCTCGATCTTGAGATTGGGAATGAGAGGCTGTAGGTATTGCAACGGCTCTGAAGCTGGCGTAACTGGCACTGCCATTGTAGTAGAGCAATTGCTCCCTCAAAAGTTTCTTTTTCTACACGGGCCCCCGAAGTCTGATTTGACCTCTACAAATAAGCGGCGATCGTGCCCACAAATAGCTGAAACGCTCCGGGTGTGAAGTGAGGATTTAGGCCGCCGTCGTACTCAAATTTGCTCAACATTAATTGCAGCGATCGAATGCTGTTTTTGTTAATCGAAGAATTCTGCAAGGTTTTGGCGCGAAAGACAGGAACCAACTCAGTAAATGGAATCCGCACGGTAATCCATTCCCCACTCGCGGTATCAAAGGAATGAGAATAAGCGATGCTGTCCCATTTGTCGTCGTCGCGAATTAGAAACTTATAGCGGTTGCCGTCGCCTTTTAGTCGAAGCTCAATTCCTGTGAAATGGGAGAGGTCGATCGCTGGCTCAAAGTTGCGCGTCCGAATCGAGGCAAAGCCACCTGAATTGGCTGTAGACACATTGCCTGTAAACAAAGCTGCCCCGTCCACAAATTGTACCGAACTCGCACTCACGCCTCCCATCACCACATCATCCAATGCGCCCCAACTGGTATTCATTTCAGACGCTTTGGCAAAATCAAACAACAGTCCCGACTGAGGATCAATCGCCTGCGATCGCACCGTTCCACCTTGAAACATTTTCTGAATCCAGCTTACAAATGGGATCACTTCAAAGTATGCCAGCGTTTGTACAAACCGACCTGCATCCCACTGAGTCCGTTTTTCTGAAGTCATAATCTTTGCCAACTTTTTGCCAACTTTTTGCCAACACTACGCCTATCTCTAGCTTAACGCCAGTAAAATCAGGCGGTAGAGAGAGCATGTCGATCGCCAAATCTGGTGTAATCTGCTCTTAACCATAAGGAATGCGAAATGGCTAAGTTTCAGCCTCCAGGCTTTGGGCAAAAGCATCTTGAGACCTCGTTAGGCACGATCGCTTACTACACTCCCCTGAGCGAACCCTGGACGATTGTCGAGTCGCGTCCGACTTTGGTGTTTTTACACAATTTTGGCGGCGGGTCGTCGGCTTATGAATGGTCGAAGGTGTATGCGGCATTTGCTCAGAGCCATCAAGTGATTGCCCCTGATTTGATTGGTTGGGGACGATCGTCCCATCCCGAACGCAGCTATCAGATCGACGATTACATCACCACGATCGCGGAGTTGATTCCCCAAATCGCCCAAGAACCTGTGACCGTTATTGCCTCTTCGCTGACGGGAGCGATCGCCATTCGGCTGGCCGTTCAAAAACCAGACTTGCTGCGATCGCTGTTTCTCGTCTGTCCGTCTGGATTTGCCGATTTTGGTCAGGATGCGGGTCGTAGACTTCCTTTATCGATCATTGGCACGCCTTTATTGGACAAGTTGATCTATACGATCGGAGCCATGAACGAAGTCGCCGTCCGCAACTTTTTGGAGCAGTTTTTGTTTGTGGAGCGCGATCGGCTGACCAATGAAACCGTGGCTGCCTATCTCGAATCCGCCCAACAGCCTAACGCTGAATATTCTGCTTTAGCGTTTTTGCGCGGCGATTTGTATTTTGACTTATCCCTTTACATTCCTCAGTTGACCGTTCCAACTGCACTACTCTGGGGCGCGGAGGCCCAATTTACGAATGTGACGTTGGGCCGTCGATTAGCTGCCCTCAACCCAGATGCAATCCAAGACTTTCAAGTAGTGCCAGAAACGGGAATTTTGCCTCATTTAGAACAGCCAGGAGTCGTGACGGCTCTGTTGTCAAAGTGGTTACAAAAGTTTCAGACGAGGGCCAAGCGTCCTTCAAGAGACTATTCAGACTGATGAATGAAATCTCTAAACCCATGTGAATCCGATGAAGTTGGCTCACTGCGGTGTTGGGGTCTTCTAACCCCCAAGCTGCCAATTCTGGGGGACTCTTAAATTCGGATTTCTGGTTCAAAGTCCCTGACTCGTGGGGAATTTGGGGGGCTACCCGGATTAATCACCGTAGCGAAAGATTTCATCGAATTCACGTTACTTTAAAGCGCAAAATGGACACCCCGCTACGCTGGGAATGCCCATCTCGAAAATCAATGACTCTGCGCGGCTTAACGATTGGCAGCCGGAGCAGACCCACCCTCAGCGCTACGCGGAAACGGCGAATCGACAAAGCCAATTTCTAAAAGCTGTTGGTAAGCCTTTTTGCCCAAATCTCTCGTTGGCTGCTGACTTCGGATGATTTGCACCAGTAGCGGAACGGCCAATTCGGGCTGATTTTGGGCGCGATGCACCAACGCCAACTGATAGGTCGCCTGATCACGCATCTGAGCCGTTTCTAACGCCTTTTTGCGCTGGCTGTCTGCGACTCGATTATCGATTCCTGAAAAGCTGCTGGCTAATTCTTGATAAAAGTTTGACAACTGATTGTAAACCTGACGGGCTTCTTGTAGCTTTTTGAGCGCCAGGGGATAGTTTTGGCCATTAACCGCTTTGGTGGCATCCTCCATCAAGCGTTGTCCACCCTGAAGGCTGAGAATGCTGTCATTTTGAGCAAGGGGACGCAGATCGTCGGGCTGGGCGGGCGGAGCAGAAGGTGCGGGAGTCTGGGCACCAGCGGGTCTGATCAAAGTCAGGCTTGCCAAAACCGATAGAGACATCAGCGTTGGGACGAGGCGGCGGAGAACAGTTCCAGAAGGTACCATGAATGACCTTTTACGTATTTTCAGAAGTGGGACAACTCGACACTTGGGTATCTTACCCCGTAGAGAACCCGATCGCAATGAATTGAAAACTAGCGGTCATCATGCGATCGACGCACTCTAAATCAAGCTTGTAAATCTAAGAAGCAGGAATCAGAGTCAAAGTTCCTTTTCTGAATGAAATCTTTTAGGGTGACGAATCATGCTCTCTTTACGCAGCTTGTCCACGATCGCCGCCTTCTTACAAAGCGATTTCAGCAAGTTGATTTCAGCAGATTTAGAATTCTCAGCTTTTTCTCAGGATGGTATCAGTCTGACCTCATTGTCTTGCAGCAATCTGTAATCAAGCGACGGCAAGAGTCGGTCGTATCCCATTACTCAAGGAAATAAGACCATGAAGTGGAACGTGATTTTTGTCATCGGCGCTCTAACCGTCAGTTTGGTAGCTTGCTCTACGCCTACTCCCAGCACCAATCAAGCGGCTCCCAGTGTCTCCCCAGCCGCAGATTCTATGAAACAGGGTGATGCGATGAAACAAGGAGACGCAATGAAACAGGGTGATGCCATGAAGAAAGACGGCGACGCGATGAAGAAAGACGATGCGATGAAACAAGGGGACGCGATGAAAAAAGGCGATGCCATGCAACAAGGGGACGCAATGAAAAAAGACGATGCCATGAAGAAAGATGGCGACGCGATGAAAGATACGAAAAGCAAACCCTAGTGATGTGTAGCGCCAAAAAGGGGGAGGATCAACGCTCAGATTTGTGTAGTTTTGACCGCTCCCCTGGGTCACGCTTCTGTTTCCATTTGAGCCACAAGACGATGAACAAACTTTTGCGGCAAAGGCGACAACTCCTTTTGTATCTAGGGCTTGGTCTTTCGGGAGCCGCACTGGGACTCTCATCCAGAAGTCGGAATGAACCGATTGCCCTTCCTCAAATCAGCCCTGAACCCTCGATCGCACTCCCTGACTCTGGTCGATCGCTGCCAGAATTTCAGGGCATTGCTCAGTGGTTAAACTCGTCTGCGGTGTCGATCGCCAATCTCAAGGGCAACGTTGTTCTGATTCAGTTTTGGACATTTGCGTGTATTAATTGTCAGCGGACGCTTCCTGCGATCGTGCAATGGCATCAGAAATACGAAGCTCAAGGCTTAAAGATCATCGGCATTCACACACCAGAGTTTGCCTTTGAACGCAAAGTAGATAACGTTAAGCAAGCGCTTGAGAAACACAAAATCACTTATCCGATTGCGATCGACAACGACTTTAAAACCTGGAATGCCTACGACAATGAATATTGGCCGCATTTGTTTCTCGGCGATCGTCAAGGTCTGATTCGCTATGACCACATTGGTGAAGGTGCGTATGACCAGACAGAACGACTCATTCGACAACTGCTGAAAGAGGCTTGATTGCCCATCTATAGCCGTCCTATTTGAGTTGTGATTCGGTGGTTAGTGTTTAGTGGTCGATCAAAGGCTAAAAACTAATGACTAAGAACCCGCGCTTTGAAGATTTTCACAAATGATTCAGGATTGCTATCCTAAGACTCCCTACCATGCTTTCTATCTCGCTGTCGCTGTTGGCTGGCATTTTGACTGTTTTATCGCCCTGTGTGCTGCCGATTTTGCCGATTTTGGTGGGGGGATCTCTTCAGTCACATCGTCTGGGCCCGGTGGCGCTGGTAGTCGGATTGGTGAGCGGGTTTGCGGTTGCGGGGAGTGTGATTGGGCTGACAGCAAGCTGGGTGACAGAATTGGCGAATTGGCTGCGATTTGGAGCGATCGGGTTGCTGTTGATCTTAGGCACGCTGGCAATGTTTCCAACCTGGAGTTACCGCTTATTTAGCTACTTGCCCGCGGGTCGATTGCAGCCCTCTAAGCGAGTCGGACTCTGGGGAGAATTTTGGTTAGGAACACAGCTAGGACTCTTGTGGACACCGTGCGCTGGGCCGACTTTAGGCGCAATTTTAATCCTGGCGGCTGTACATCATCAAGTGATTAGCGCCTTTGGATTGCTATTAGTTTATGGCGTGGGGGCTGCTTTGCCGCTCTTGGCGATCGCTTACGGAGGACGATTTTTTAGTCAGCGATTATTAAACTTGCGATCGTACAGTTCAACGCTACAGCGAATCGGAGGACTAATAATTGTAGGAACAGCGATCGCGATTCTGCTCGGTTGGGACATTCAAATTCAACTCTGGTTAGCCCCCCTCTTTCCACCCTTACAACTGTGAGGCTAGATGTAAATTCGCCGTACTACTGCACTGCGGTTGTCCCTTCCAAAACGTCTCCTAAATCCCCTTAAATTGAGGACTGTGAACTAAAAATTCTGTCTAAAAGTCCCTCAGAATTGGCAGCTTGGGAGGCAGAAAATTTCAACAATGCAGCGAAAAACTTCAACCCATTGCCACCCCTGCAACTCATGACAAATTCAACCCCCAAACGTCAACCAAAGCCTCCCAGTCAAGCAATCCTGGCGAAGACTTTTCATTGGGTTAATCTGCTTAGTCTCATTTTAATGATTGTTAGTGGGCTGCAAATCTACAACGCAAATCCAGTGTTTGGCGGGCGAGGCGGCTGGCGCTTTCCAGAGGTTGTGACGCTGGGCGGATGGCTGGCCGGGGGAAGAGATTGGCACTTTGCAATCATGTGGATTTATTCACTAAGCCTGTTGCTGTATGGAATTTATATCCTTGTGACTCGTCGCTGGCAACATCGATTTGCGAGTGGTGGCGATGTCAAAGCTGTGCGCGTTAGTCAAAATCAGAAGCGTAAAACCTATGCGTGGCACCGACTAGCTTACACGGCGATTATTCCAATTTTAGTGTTAGCGATCGCCAGTGGTTTAGCGATGTACAAACCTGCTCAGTTGCATTGGCTTTCTAGTTTATTTATCAATTGGCAAACGCTTCGTACAATTCACTTTATGACGGTGCCGATCGTGATCCTCTTCACAATCACTCACATATTGCTGGCGCTGAAAGTGGGAACAATTCGCCTGATCAAATCTATGTTTCTATAGCCATATGAATCTCATTCTGCCAAAACGCTTTTCACGTCGCCAATTGCTACAGTCAGGACTTTCTGGAGCCGGATTGTTATTAACGGGCTGTGGATCAAGTCTATTGTCTGAAACAGTGGGACAACTATCGGAGCCGTTAAATCAAAGCATTGAAACGCTGCTCCTGTCACAAGAGCCTGTCCCCGAATTTGATGTTGCTGCCATTGAGCCAGACAAACTCCTGATCAACTCCTTTAATGGAACGCCACAACTCGCGATCACTGACAGCAAGGAGCGTGCTCAGTTTCGATTATCGATCACGGGTCAAGTCAACAATCCCCTACGACTGAGCCTCGCAGATCTAGAGAAAATGCCGCTTACGTCGATGGTGATTCAGCATGTGTGTGTAGAAGGGTGGGCGGCGATCGTCCAGTGGGGCGGCGTGCGGTTGCGCGATTTGTTGATGCTGGCACAGCCCAAAAATGGGGCAAAGTATGTCTATTTCAAATCGGCTGACGGCTATTCAGAAAGTTGGGACTTGACTTCGACGCTGCATCCTCAAACCTTGATGGCTTATCAAAAAAATGGACAGCCCCTATCCCCCGAAAATGGCGCACCTTTACGGTTAGCGTCTCCGATTAAACTCGGCTACAAACAAAGTAAATGGGTAACGGAGATCACGCTGGTCGATCGTCTGTTACCCAACAAAGGCTACTGGGAAGATCAGGGTTATGAATGGTTTGGCGGACTGTGAGAAGGTCGCTAAATTAACGCAAATTCGACAAAGTTTTTCCGCGATCATTTTCCGCGATCAAGGGTTGATTTCTTGAATCGCCCAGGTACCGTCGCTTAGAACGTACTGTCTACGATTTTGAGGATCGCCTCGCAGTTCTAAATGATCGACTTGAGTTGCTTTGAGTAGCAGTAGACAAAAATGGGGTAAAGGTTCCACTGGGTCGGGAGGCGGCGGAGAAAACTCGATCGCATCAGCCCTCGGTTTACCAGGATGGGCCCAGGCAAATTGAATCCGCGCACTGTCTGAGAGTGTTTGCCAGGCGATTTGACGGGCGCTCTGTAGGGAAGGATCTTCACCATTTTCTCGTACCAAGGTCAGCGTCCCTAATAGACGAAACTGTTCACGAGTGTTGGGAAAGTACCAGCAAGCTTCTGCCCAAGAATTTTGGTCAATCTGACCCGCCTTTTCACTGCGAGCATCGACGACAAACTTCAATTGGTTCGTCTCGTCATCAAAAAAGCCTCGAAAGACAACCGTGCGATTTGCGGGTTTGTTGTCCGATCGCACCGTCGCCAGTTGTAAATAACGGGCATGAACGAGAGAACGGTTGCGGTGTAGAGCACGGGAGAGGGGCGATCGCCAGGGAGCAAGGGGCATGAAGGAAGGAGAAAAGAGGGCGGAAAACGATCGGCGTATTTACGTCTGCTAGTCGCTGTTCATGATTGATATTTTAAGGGCTAGGTAGACAGAATGAAAGAGATTTTTTGATGACGACCCTCAGAGTTAATCACAACAAATTATTGAATCTTTAGATGAAGATCATTTGTACAGACTTAACACCTCCTTGAGGGCTGATATCGAGATAGAAATCTTTGAGAATGGAGGATTTGAAACTCTCTCGCAGGGTGCAAGTTCAAAATAACTGTCTCGTCTAGTATTGTAGGGCCAGTTGACTCCACGAGAAAAGTTAAGAGTCAACCATTCACAAAAGTAGGAGATCTATCTATTATGTTCTTTCACAAAAAAGAAACAATTCATACAGTTAATATTGATGAAGCCAATCCTCGGTTTGCTCAACTTTTGCTAGAGCAATTTGGGGGGGCAACGGGTGAGCTTTCTGCGGCGCTGCAATACTGGGTGCAGTCTTTTCACGTCGAGAATGCTGGAATTAAAGACATGCTTCAAGACATTGCGATCGAAGAATTTGGACACCTAGAAATGGTCGGCAAACTGATCGAAGGACACACCAAAAATGTCGATCAAACAGACGCTTACAAAAGCACTTTATTTGCAGTCAGAGGTATGGGGCCGCACTTTTTAGACAGTCAGGGCAACGCTTGGACGGCAAACTATCTGAATGAAGGCGGCGATGTTGTGCGCGATTTGCGTTGTAATATTGCAGCCGAAGCGGGGGCCCGACAAATGTATGAAGACTTGATCAAATTAGCTCCTGATGAAGGCACCAAAAAAACGCTGGTACATCTTCTGACTCGTGAAATTTCTCACACTCAGATGTTTATGAAAGCGCTGGATTCTTTGGGCAAGTTGACCGATCCCATGTTTGGCAATGTTGCTCCCGATGAGACGGTTGATATCTACTACAATCTCTCTTCTAACGGCAAAGAAGATGAACGCGGCCCCTGGAACTCAGAGCCAACTTTTCGCTACATCGCCGACCCAGTTAAACAGAGCTAACGATAATTTCAGCAAGGTTTTCTGACAGAATAACCACAAAAAAATGGGTAGTGGAACCTGCGATCGTCCATTACCCATTATTTCTAAAAAATCAGGTTGTCTTTTAACGTCAGAATAGCTGGAGATTGATGTTAGCTTCGCAGGAGCCTTCGGAGAGCATCTATGATTTGTGCAAGAAGCCTATTATCTTCAAAACTTCTAGACCAAACGGAAGATAAACGGATAGCGGAATGGCTCGTCAGGCTTACCAAAACAGTGAAGCAGCGCCCAAGCGGTCAGCCCCCAATGGAGAGCAAACCCAATCCCAAAAACGATCGCTCCAAATAGCCCAAAGGTAATCAGAGACGGCAAGAAAACAACGATTCCTAACACCACTGCCCAAAACCAGACATTAAAGTGAAAGTTAATCGATTCTTTGGCGTTGGCTTTGACGACAGGATCATCAGAAATTAGGGTAATCACGATCGGCACCCCGATCGATAAGATGGTCGTGCTAAAAAAGATTGCTCCGTGAGACAGGCAAGATAACAGCTTGCGCTTGTCCGAATCGTAGGTTCCCTGCATTCTTGAGTCTCCTGTTTTGATGGGGTTCGTAGTCTGATCGTACCGTTTCCCGTTTGGTAGTCAGTAGTGGAGTTTACCGTACTCTCCTACTCGTAAAACATTTCTCTTCAGTTAGGTTTAATTTTCTCAAGAATCTGTCGAACGATCAGTCTCTTGATGCGTCTTAGGGGTGAGGATAACTTCTGGATTAAAGGGTTGTGCGGTGAAGCCGTTAGCTGAATTGTTTTGCACAGGTTGAGAAAATCGCTGCGCTAGACTGACGAAATCGGAGGGCACCATTACGATCGTCGTGGTGTTATTTTCTGCCCCAACTTCGGTCAGCATTTGTAATCGACGTAACTCTAAAGCGACCGGATTGGCATTGATCATTTGAGCTGCTTCGGCTAATTTTGCGGAGGCTTCCTGTTCGGCATCGGCTTTAATGATGCGGGCCCGCTTTTCTCGAATGGCTTCGGCTTCTTTGGCCATCGCTCGCTGCATTGTCGGCGGAATTTCGACATCTTTGGTTTCGACTCGCTCGATCACAATGCCCCAGGGTTCTGTGATTTCATCGACGATTTCTTGCACTTTGACGTTAATTTTGTCGCGGTTTTGCAGCACATCATCCAGAATGTTTTGTCCGACAACATTTCGCAGCGTCGTGAGTGCCACTTGATAAACGGCGACTTCGTAATTTTCGACTCGATTAATGGCTTTTGAAGGGTCAATAATTCGGTAATAAAGGACAGCATTCACGCGAATCGTCACGCTATCGGCCGTAACGGTTTCTTGTGGCTCGATGTTGACCGTTTTAGTCCGAATATCAATTTGAACTTTTTGATCAACAAAGGGCATGATCCAATACATTCCCGGCCCCAAAACGCCTTTAATTCTCCCCAGTCGAAAAATTACGCCGCGCTGATATTCTCGATCGATCTTCAGTCCGTTGAGCGACAAAATTAATAGAGCGCCCAAAAAGGCAGTCACTAGGCTTCCCATAATCGTTTTTGTTAATAGTGATAGCTCTGTTCTAACACGGCGATCGCAGTGGACTGGTAGGTAAAAAGTCACGAGTCAACAGCGTTTTGTAGTTGCCTCTAAATCGTCTACTTGTCAGAGACTCTAAACCGCAAATCTGGTCTTAAGTTCCCCAGAATTGGCAGCTTGGGGGCAGAAGAACCCAATAACGCAGCGAAAACCCTTCCTCAAACGGACATCAGATCAAGCTGGCTTCTAGAAGTTCAGAAAAATTCAGAATCGCGATCGTCTCTCATCAGACCACAATCGGCTGAAAGTCTAGGCAGCAGGGCAGTCTCACGCCGTCTTATCGGAATTAGCGTAAGAATTTGTAATAAAAACGCTCATCAAATCAGACTAACGTAACAAAGGATGCGGTTTTTTAACCTTTGAGGCTTGACACGCCAGCAAACTTATTTAGCGTTGGGAAGTTTAGAATGAGCAGTAATTTAGCAACGAAACTCCGCGAGGGCACCAAGAAAGCGCACACAATGGCAGAGAACACGGGATTCATCTCGTGCTTTTTGAAGGGCACTGTTGAGAAGAATTCTTACCGCAAACTGGTTGCAAATCTTTACTTTGTCTACTCAGCGATGGAAGAAGCGATGCACCAGCATCAAGACCATCCCGTTCTCGGCAAGCTGTACTTCCCAGAGCTAGACCGCAAAGCCAGTCTCGAACAAGATCTCGCCTACTACTTTGGCCCCAATTGGAAGTCAGAAGTCGTACCCTCTGAAGCTACAAAGCTTTATGTCAAGCGCATTCAAGACATCGCCGCTACCCAACCCGAACTGTTGATCGCACATCTCTACACCCGCTACATGGGCGACCTCTCTGGCGGACAAATTCTCAGAAAAATTGCTCAAAATGCAATGAACTTGTCTGACGAAGATGGATTGGCTTTTTACTCGTTTTCCCAAATTCCAGACGAGCGAGCCTTCAAAAAGATGTATCGCCAGCAGTTGGATGAAGTCCCCGTCGATGAAGCAACAGACGATCGCATCGTCGAAGAAGCCAATGACGCATTTGGGCTAAATATGAAAATGTTCCAGGAGCTTGAAGGGAATCTGATCAAGGCGATCGGGGTTCAACTATTCAATCTGCTGACTCGTAAGCGCAATCGTGGCAGCACCGAGTTGGCAACGGCTGAGTAGTCAAGTCCTCTAAACTGACAACCTGAACGAACAATCCGCGTTATTTTGAATCCTGGAGGCTTGGTGGACAAAACTATCAAGCTTTCAGGATTCGTAGTTTGAAAGGAGACAAGATGGCGGCGAAGATTCCGGTTACGGTGATTACAGGCTTTTTGGGAAGTGGCAAAACGACGCTGATTCGCAATCTGCTGCAAAATAATCAAGGTCGGCGCATTGCAGTTTTGGTGAATGAGTTCGGTGAGTTGGGCATTGATGGCGATTTGCTGAGATCTTGCGAGGTTTGCCCCGAAGATGAGTTATCCGAACCTAGCCCTTCTAACATTTCTTCTAACATTGTTGAACTGACGAATGGCTGTCTCTGTTGCACTGTTCAAGAAGAATTTCTGCCGACGATGCTAGAGCTACTCAAACGTCGAGACAGTCTGGATTGCATCTTGATCGAAACTTCTGGATTGGCACTACCAAAACCTCTAATCAAAGCCTTCCGCTGGCATGAAATTCGCACGGCGGCCACGGTCGATGGCGTGATTACTATTGTCGATTGTGAGGCAGTTTCTTCGGGAACCCTGGCCAGTGATTTGCAGGCGATCGCCGCCCAACGCCAAGCCGACCCCAACCTCGACCACGAAACCCCTCTGCAAGAACTCTTTGAAGACCAACTCGCCTGCGCTGATCTGGTGATTCTTAATAAGACTGATTTGGTGGACGACGCAACTCAGGCTGAGGTGAAAGCGCTAGTCCAAAAAGAATTGCCCAGAGCCGTAAAAATTGTTGCCAACGGCCGCAGTGCTTCAGGGGTAGAAAGTCAGCTAGATCCCAATTTGTTGTTGGGATTTAATGCTGCGGTTGAGGATGATTTGGCTGCGCGTCCCAGTCACCACGACTTTGAAGAAGAGCATGATCACGATGATGAGATTGGCTCGACTCACATTATTTTGGATCGATCGTTTGATCCAACCCGGCTGAGAGCAAAACTAGAAAGTCTGGTGCAAGAGCAGGAAATCTATCGAATTAAGGGATTTGTGGCGGTTCCCAATAAAGCGATGAGAATGGTCTTGCAGGGAGTGGGATCACGGTTTGAGCAGTTTTACGATCGCCCCTGGCAACCGGAAGAACCTCGCCAAACTCGCCTGGTTTTTATCGGACGGGATCTGAGTCCTCAAGAGATCGAATCCAAACTTGTAGCGCTCGCGTAGCTCAAAGCAGATGCCCTCAGAACGAAGCGGTAAAGCGGCAGACTGAAGCGGCCGGGGCAAAGCCTCTTCTACTCTAAACGGCTTCTCCACATTCATCGACTAAGTAGCAGAGCGATCGAAACCGCAGTCCCACAAACTGGTCATAGAGCGGATTGAGCTTACACATGGGCGGAATGTGGGCGACGGTTTTGCCAAACAGCGTGATGTCGCGCTCAAACGGACACTGGGCGGGGATCAATTTGCAGATCAGGTGAGCCAGCTTACGATCGCGGATGTCGATCGCGTCTAGTTTTTGACGAATGGGATTGAGAAAACTAAAGCGAGGTTGAGGTGGGCGAAGGGATTGGAAACCGATATCAAAAGTCATTTCTGAGTGAGACATAAAAGCCACCTTGGTTGTCGATGAGAATCAATCTTTTTGGCTGAGATTTGCTGAATTTGTAGGGAACCAATGAATCAATTTGTTCTTTCACTATCAAGATACAAACAGCGACTAAGATTTCCGTAAAGCTAAGAATCGATTCGCTGAGTTTTTGATTAATTTTCGGTAAACCTGTTGCAAATAAACAGCAGGAACTCGCCTCTGATAAGGACTCCGACCTACTTCATCAATGAGATAGGCTGTGGATATAACTGGTTAAATTCCAGCTTTAATCCTATTTAAAGCTCTGTTAACAAAACCACACAGTATCTAAAAGGGTAGTTTTTCGTTGGGAGTTAATAAAACTATCTCCTGCGATATTAGCCTTTAGATATAAGTAGGATAGCTTGTGTTTGTAAGAGATTGGATTTGTAGTTTTTATTACCAAACTCAGCTTTATTAAACTCTTTTGCTGAGGATGGAACAACATTTCAAGGAGAGCAATTTCAGAGAGATATCTGCTCCAGCAGAGCGCACCTCAAGCAGCGTCCTCTAGAGGATACACCGCTCATTTCAGGAAATCGGGACGTAGCCGCGATGTTGTCAGTCAGCCCAGACCTTTTAACCGATCGCTCACAGTCCCAAATCAACCGCCACCCGATGGGCACAGGCAAACCCCGAAAACGCCACCGCATTTAGCCCTTGACCCGGAAAGGTACTATCTCCGACACAGTAAAGGTGAGCGATCGCCGTCCGATTAAAGGGCATTCCCAACAGTCCAGGAAGTTTGCGGGAGGGAATGGGGCCATAAGTACCGTTTGCCCGTCCCAGATAGCGGCGATGCGTGCGGGGCGTGCCGATTTCCTCGTAGTCGAGGTGTTGGTTGATCGTGGGGAAGAGGGTTTCTAAGCGATCGATGACGCGACCGGCCGCCGCCTCTTTTTTTTGCTCGTACTCGCTGAGCGACAGATTTTGCCAGTAGCTCATCCAGCTAGGCGTAAAGGCGTGAATGATGTGATAGCCATCGGGGGCAAGACTGGGATCAAGCAGCGTCGGAATCGAGACAAAAATCGTTCCCTGTTCGGCTTCCATGTTGTCCCAATCTTCGAGCAAAATGTGGTGACACTCGGTTCCAATGGGGAGCGCTTCAGCCTTCACGCCCAAATGCAGACTCAAGAAACTGGGTGATTGTTGATATCGCTGCTGCCATTTTTTCTCAGACTTGGGCTTGCGGCTCTCAGGCAGTAGCTTATCAAACGTATCCCAGCGAGTCGCGTTTGAGATAATCCGTTTGGCTTGATAGACCTCTCCCGTGGCAAGCTTTACGCCTGTCGCTCGTCCGTTTTCGGTCAAGATTTCCGTGACGTTGGCTTTGTACTGAATGTGACCGCCCGCTTTTTCTAGCCCTTCGACTAACTTTTGGGCGATTTGTCCGACTCCACCTTTGGGATAATTGATGCCGCCATAGTGACGATCGCTAAACACCATTCCCGCATTGATCATCGGCGTTTTGTCTGCCGGGACGACTGACCAGATGTAGCAATCCATGTCGATAAACTTCAGCAGTTCGGGGTCACGAATAAACCGTCGTGCCAGGTCGCCCACATTTTGAGGCAAATATTTAGCCAACCCCAAACAAGCCATCGGATGCTGAAAAAAGACTCGCGTCAGATAGCCCAACTCTTCTAGAGAGAGCAGATCCATCACATTCAAACAGTTAAATACCTTCCAGCACTCATCATAAAACTGGCGAATTCCCTTTTCTTCGTGGGGAAAGCGATCGCTCAACTCATGAATATATTTCTCATAGTCTTTGTGGACTTTTAGCGCTAACCCGTTGGGCAAATGGTAGTGAATCTGAACCGGATCAGGCACCGTCTCGATCGACATGTCCACCGCTTTGAGCGCACGAGTTAACAAGTTGGTGGTGCCACGATCGCCAAACCCAAAAATCATCGATGCGCCGACATCAAACCGATAGCCCGATCGCTCAAAATAGCCAGCGCTGCCTCCGGGGATCAAGTACCGCTCCAACACCAAAACGCTGGCCCCTTTCGTTGCCAATTGAGTGGCTGTCACCATTCCCCCAATTCCAGAGCCAATGACGATCGCGTCGTAAATTGTGGAAGAAGTCGATCCTGAAGATGAGCGAGAAACAGAAGCCATGAGTTCAGAAGTAAAAGCCACGTCTTCCAGTGTATCGGAGTTGATGCGGCGTGTCGTTTGCGAGGGTTCAAGCGTTGGGGCTGATGGGTCTGAGAACTGGGCGATTTTTTCTAGGGTGTCCCTCGGATGTAACTAGCGGATGCGGTACTCTAGATCAGTTCTCAACAGACGGTTTATGGGCTTGCGTGCAATTCGATCGATCTACACAGACGGAGCTTGTTCTGGAAATCCTGGCCCTGGCGGCTGGGGAACGGTGGTCTATTTTGCAGATGGTTCCATTCATGAAATGGGAGGATCAGAACCGCAAACCACCAACAATCGAATGGAGATGCAAGCAGCCGTAGCGGCCCTCAAATTTTTGGCAGACTCTGATCAGCAGGACGCGATCGCCCTCTACACCGACAGTGAATATGTCAAAAATGGCATCACCAAATGGATCAGAGGCTGGAAGCAAAAAGGCTGGAAAACCGCCGCAGGCAAAGCCGTTCTCAATCAAGATTTGTGGGAAATTCTAGACGAACTCAACTCAAACCAGGTTGAATGGCGGTATGTGCGCGGACACACAGGCGATGTTGGCAACGAACGGTGTGATGCGATCGCCCGTGCCTTCTCACTCAAACAAACGCCTGCTCTAAAGACCCTCAACGACCCAACACCCGATTCTGAGGTTGCTATGACGGACACATCTACGACTGCGATCGACTCCTCAGAAGAGTTGCCCCGCGAGATCCGAGTCGAACAACTGCGAGGACTGGTTGAAACCCTGCACATCGCCGACGAAATCGCCAGCCGTGCCTATCTGATCACCAGTTCGGAGTTGGCGGATTTGATGGATGTCAATGCCAGCGCGGTCACCAGTCGAGGCGATAACTGGGTTTGGCGCAATTGGGTGGTGTCACGAGTTCGCCGCGAAGGAAATCAGATTCTCTGGCAGCTAGAGCGGGTTGATTGAGGGAAGGATGAGGAATGAGGAATGAGGGAGGAGGGAGGAGGGATGAAAGGTTGGTTCAATTGATTTGTGAATGTTTGCATCCCTCGTTTTGTAAATTGGCGTTGCTGAATCAGGGGATGAATTGCCCCAAAGTGGAGGGGAACCCAATGTTCAAAGTCCTCCAATCTTGAGGAATTTAGGGGGCGAAAAGATTGACACTTCTCACAGATTCATTCTTCCAATCAGCAACGCCGTAAGTTTACCCATCTGCCTTTAATGATGAGTCTGAAAGTCAAAGTTCCTGGAATTGGAGGATCTAGTTAACTCTCCAAGATTGGCAACTTCTTTCAAAACTCCCTTGCTAAAGCCTGGAAGCTGTCTGGAGACGGAGTTTTTGAGATTATTAGAAGCTGTTTTTGAAGTTGCGGGGGCCGTCGTAGCCTGAAGCTTTTGCGAGTTCTTCTAGAGGCTGCTGTCCAGCGTAAAATTTGCCGTTGATCTCCCAAGTAGGGAAGCCAAAGCCGCGACCTGTCTCTTTTTCAACCTTGGGCGCAATCTCTCGACACAGGTTTGCTTGAGGATTTTTGCCGTCTTCGGCACACTCAATCGAAGGCAAGTACTGAAGCGCTTCGGCTCCAAATAATTTCTTTTGCTCGTAGCAGTGAGGACACCAGTAAGCGCTATACATCTTGGCGTTGATATTTTTGAGATGTTGAGCGAGTTTGATTTCTGCTTCGCCTGACGTGTCTTTGACGGTAAAGAACGCCTGACCGTTGGCAGGCCCGATCGTATACTCGCCAGCCTTAGCTGTCGGAGCCGAGTAGACGGCCAGCGTCCCGACCAAAGTCACCATCCCTACCACAATGCCAATCATGAATAGCTGACCAATGTCTTGCCACGATCGCCCCACCAGCGTCAATACAAACAGCGCCGTCGCAAAAAGGGCAGAGGCGATACAGTAATAGCAAATCGTCTTTAGCTCAAAGGCCATAATGTACATCAGATAGCCGCTAAACAGCAGCATGGCCGTTGAGATTGCAAACAGCAGCAGCCATGTCCAATTGTCTAGACTAGTTCGCAGCGATTTATTATTTTCCGCACTCACGGCTAATGGCACCAGAGACAGCACTGCCACACTCGCGTAAGCAAGAAACCCAAATAAGGCAAGCGGCAGCCCAAATACGGTGGCGTACGGGCTAGAAAGCACCAGGTCACAGCCACCCGCCGGACAAGCCACTTCTCCGCCAAATAGCTTGGTCGCAGTGATGTAGCCTGTGATGATGGCTCCCAACGTGGCGATCGCACCAATGATCGGACGCGACCAGCGATGAATCCAAGGTGTAGAACGTCTGCGAATCATAATGTTTTGAACAGGAGTAGCTCGACTGTTAGCAAGGCATTGGTGACGACGATAAAGTCACTCCTTTTATTTTGACCGATCAAATCCACATTAAAAAGGTTGAGGTCGGTAAAAAGGTTAAGAGCGATCGCCCCCAGCTTAGATCAAAATGGTCAGAGTCGTCCAAGTTCAACCCTGGTAAAGCAACTGATTTGCGTTCTCAACCCTGGAACTTCAAAAATTAGCTTGCAAAGTGTTGCTAACTTTGCTACCTTAGT
Organism: Phormidesmis sp. 146-20; assembly: GCF_052939475.1. NCBI lineage: Bacteria > Bacillati > Cyanobacteriota > Cyanophyceae > Leptolyngbyales > Leptolyngbyaceae > Phormidesmis > Phormidesmis sp. 146-20. Next base: position 14,700 of record NZ_JBJPHT010000033.1, on the reverse strand, counting down.
TAAGCGCTGAATCAAGCACCCCAATTCGCCGGGATAGCTCAGTTGGTAGAGCAGAGGACTGAAAATCCTCGTGTCACGAGTTCAAGTCTCGTTCCTGGCATCTTCTAGCTGAAATAAAATGTTCTGTAATTCACTATTTGAAGGGGTTACGGGATATTTGCATATTTGCAATCATCCCTAATCATCCCTAATAACCCCTAATCCCCCTCTAGTTTTTAGGCAAGTTTTAGTCAAATGATTGCAGGACGATTGGCACAGGCTAACGGACGGTTGAAGGCTTCTAACGTGGGTGTCAGCATCGAGGCTGTTGGGAATCGTCTTTATCTACGATCGACCTTCCCTCCCAAACCAGACTCTGATAAAGAAAAACCTTCTCAGCAGCGCTTGACGCTTGGCTACCATGCCAACCCCACCGGATTGAAACTGGCAGAGCAGGAAGCCAGAAAAGTTGGGGCGTTGCTAGACTGTCACGAATTTTCATGGCAACCCTATTTGAGAGAATCTGCGATCGACCCACTGACGATCATAAATTGGGTGGACAAATTTGAGTCTGACTATTTCAACCGCCGCAAGCGATCGCCCAAAAGCGAGACGACCTGGAAGACAGACTACTCTCAAGTTCTCTCACGTCTACCGCCGGATGAACCGATCACGCTGCAACTGTTGACGAGTGCCATCACGGGCACAGAAGCCGATTCTAGGACTCGTCAGCGCTTTGTGGATGTATTGGGGCTAGAGGCGAATTTTAAGCCACTGAGGGGCAATTATTCACCGAGTAAGGTGATGCCGCGTGACTTGCCAACCGACGAAACGATCGCGCAGTGGCGAGAGGGAATCCCTAACCAGAAATGGCGGTATGCGTATGGGTTGATTGCAACCTATGGACTCAGACCGCATGAAGTGTTTCATTGCAACCTGGACAAATTTCCAGTGCTGCAAGTGGGAGAAGCCACGAAAACAGGGCAGAGACGAATCTATCCGTTCTACCCTGAGTGGCTTGAACTGTGGAACTTGAGAGAGGGGACATTGCCGACGGTGAGCGGCCGCAACAATTCTGATTTGGGCAGCCGGGTAAGTCACCAGTTCAAGCGCTATGAAGTGCCCTTCCCTGCTTACAATTTGCGACACGCCTGGGCGGTGCGATCGATGGAGTTTGGGTTAGACATCAGCCTGGCTGCCCAACAGATGGGGCATAGCGTAAGAGTCCATAGCGAGATCTATCACGCCTGGATCAGTGAGGAGGTTCACCAGAGAGCGTATGAGGCGCTGATGCTGAGAGCCGATCGCCCCTTGCCTCCTAGCCCCTCATCTCCGGAGGAATCTCTAAAGCCTCCTCACAGCGTTTGAGGTGCCATCGGTAGGTGGGTCTAGCCGCTTGCGGCCGTGAGACGTTTCTCCAGTGGATGTTTTCCTTAAAAAGTCCCTCGTCGCGTAGTCTCCAGAGGTGTTTGACGCTGAACCCTAACTGCTCGCAGACGGTAGAGGTAGGCACCCAGTCAGAGGTTTTACTCATGTCCGCCTCCAAACAGGTCGATCTGGATGTAGTTTTTAGCGATCGTCTGCTGAACAAGCTCTCTATGATGCCGCTCCAGGTGACGTTCTAGGGTGCCGAACTCTTTTGTCGTCAGGCTGTAGGGGCGTTTTTGCCACTTTCTGAAAAGTGGGTGATCGCTCCAATCGCCATCAGGTGTGAGGTCTCTCAGAGTGATGATGATCGCCTGAACGCGGGATAGCCGATCGCTGTGGTCAAGGGGTTCGATCATGACTCTGCCCTCACTACGCACCCATAGGCGATCGCTAAATTCCAGTCAGGATGATAGCCCAAAAGCTCGTCTACTTCTGCTTTGTAGCCATCGTCTCTGAGTGTCTGGAGTCGTTTTAGTGCCCAAACATAATCCGATTTGGCGATCGACGCATCACAAGCGAATTCAATCTGATCCCAGTTTGGCGGCGCGGCGGAACGTTTTGTCTTCTCCTGTAAGCTTTTTTCTTTTAGAAAATCTATTTGATTCTCTTTCACCCTGCTTTGAGATTTGAGCCACTGCTCTCTGAGGGCTGGAGGTGAGGGAAGTTGATCGGCCTTGCGATCGAGCCATTCCAAAAAGTTTTCCTGTTCTTCCTCTGGGATTAAGCTTTCTTCACTTTTTTTTGGCTCTCTCTCTCTCTTTTCCTCAATAGAGAAAGATTGAAGAGAGTGTAAAGACTGAGGGGTTTCAGACCGATTGCTGTGACTGGGTTCTGGGGTTTTTTTGTCGCATTTCTGCAACTGACTGTTGCAATCGTGCAATTCTGACTCGCGATCTTGCAACTCTGTGTTGCAATCTTGCAACGGGTTGTTGCAGAAATGCGACAATTTTTCCAAAAAAATATAATCGGGAACGCCTTCTGTGGTTGAGATTGGAATGCTCATCTCCATTTCGTCGGGTGCGTTAATTTTGAGCCGAGACTGCTCTGAAAGTGCCCCGATCGCGCGGTAGTAAGTCGAGGGATTAATGCCCAGTTGCTTACAAATCCAACTGACGCTAACTTTGACGATTTCCCCGATTTTGCGGGCGGCGGCCACCAAGTAGAAGATTGCGCCCCTGGTAGTCAGCAGCCCCGCTTTATAGTCTCTGATGACATCTTTTACAGTCAGTCTGTGGTGGGGTTCAGTTTTACGTGGTTTTACGCTAGTATTCATGGCATGACTCGGATTAAGTGTTTACGTTCGTTCCTAGGCGAACCTGAAATCGAGGCGCACTCGTTTGCTAGACGGTGCGCCTCATCCCGTTTAAAGGGCGTTGATGATCTCAACCTGCTGGACTTCTGGCAGTGAAAGAATTTGTTCCATGAGTTGCGGCATACGGTAACCTCTGGGTAGTTTCAAAATTCAAATTGAAGGGGCGATCGCTGTTTGGAGGCGATCGCTTTTTTGTTGGGATAATGAGGGCAGTGAAAGAGGCTGAATGATGTTCAACATTGAGCTTGAGCAGGAAGATGATCGGCGGTGGATTGCTGAGGTTTCAGCTTTGCCGGGGGTGCTGGCTTATGGGCAGACGAGGGAGGAGGCGATCGCCAATGCAAAAGCGTTAGCGCTGAGAGTGCTGGCTGACCGGATTGAGCATGGTGAATCGGTGCCTGAGTCCATTTCGTTTGTTGCAGCATGAGTCAGTGGCCATCGTCGAAGGCTAGAAAGGTTCTAGCGGCGCTGCTCCGAATCGGTTGGAGTGTGAAGCGCCAGGTCGGTTCTCACCAGGTCTTAGAGCGTGAGGGTTGGGAGGATTACATCTTTGCGTTTCACGATGGGGATGAAATTGGCCCGAAGATGTTGGCTCGAATTGCCAAGAAGACAGGGTTAGAGCCTGATGATTTGTAGGCATAAAGTTTCCGATCGCTAAAAAACAAAAGTCAATTTCTGCGATCGCTCTTCCCCACTCAGGAAGGCGATCGCGTTTTTATTACTCGAACCGACCCCTTGCGGGTAACTCGGAGAGATCGCCGTGAAAGCTTGGCTCTGGCCTGTGGTCAAGAAACACTTGCATACGTTCGACAACGGCTAATTGCCGCCATCGAGGGAGTTTTCTGAACAAGATGAAAATTTGGTCGATTTCGTCATTCGCATCAGGTTCATCAGTCAAAACCGCGTCGTGACCGATCGCTTCCAGGTCGATCGCGGTCTCAGTCGTTTGTCTTTGGGTCATAGGGTCTCCGGAGTGTGAAGGGAATCGCAGTAAGGCTTCTGAAGGGTTGAGTTCCTCAGAGTGGCAATTCCCGTGGATCATTGGATAGCCACACAGGGCTAGGACTTGGCAATCAGAACCCTGTGAGCTAATTCACCAGCGTAAGCGGACTTACGGTAGGCTTTAACAAGAATACCGTATGTCGGTTTACTCGTAAACACACATACGGTAAGATGACTGATGACAGCGCTAAATCAACACTTGTGGAACTTAGAAAAAGAGCAGGAGTAACTCAAAAAGCTTTAGCAGATGCCCTTGGGGTGACTGACCACACGGTTAGAAACTGGGAAAAGGGCAGAGAAGAGCCGCGACTTTTCATTTGGCAAGTCAAAGCACTGTGCAGTCTGCTGAATTGCGAACTTGAGGAACTGCCTGACCATTTCAAATCCGCAAACAAAAACGCTGAGGCGTGACTCAACACATCCCAGCGCGACGATCGACGATTCACTAGAAGAGGAAAAACTTTAAGGTCAAGGTCTATTTCACCCTGACCAGTCCCGTCAAAAGGACACTTCAATCCTGACAGACAATGAAGATATCCATTACCAACCCGTCAAAACATGGACACCAAACTCATCCTGAACGAACTTCTGGAAGAACTTGAGCAGACTCCAGAGCAGATGCAATATCAGATTCTCGACTTTGTTCGATTCATCAAACACCAGCACCATCAAGAAGAACTCGAATTGGCAGAAGACCTGGAGGATGTCCGCGCCGCTCGTGAAGAAATCAAACGAGAAGGCACCATTCCTCTAGAACAAGTCAAGCGCGAATTGGGATTGGCGTGATGTCCTATCAAGTCGAGTTATCACCCAGCGCACGTCGTCAACTCAAAAAACTACCCTCAGACATTCAAGCTGAGGTATTGCAGGCACTCACCGACCTAGCAGCAGACCCACGACCAATGGGCATTGCGAAAATGTCAGGAGACGATGCCTACCGCATTCGCGTTGGCAAATACCGAGTTGTCTACGAAATCTACGACGAAGTTCTAATCGTCATCGTCGTCAAAATCGGTCATCGTCGCGAAGTGTACCGCTAAAAACTTAAAACCAGGGCAGAGCCGTTAACTCTCCCTGGATGCTCCACAGCCTATAAACCTCAACTGTAGAGACCATGATTATCTCTGTATTCCGATTCTTTGTTCAAGCCAGAGGGCGATCGCCTCCATTAGTGGGAGCGAACAGCTTCGCTGCGGGAAACCCGTGCGCCCTTTGTTTGTTCAATCAAAATCAGGAAACCAACATGAAAAATGCAGCAGTCAATGACGCTATCTATGCTGACAGCAACATGTCAATGCATACCAAACAACTAGCAGAGTTTTGGAAAATCGACTCACGATCGCTCACCAACTGGGTCGCAAAAGTTAGAAAGTTAGGCTACGAGATTGGTCAGCCCGGTGAACGCAATCGAACCTACTTCAATGATGTCGATCAAGACTTAATTAACGCTTGTCGTCATGGCACTCTCACACCAAATCCTAGAAAAGCTGAGGTTACTCAGAATGATTCTGAGAACGTTCTGAGTATGGAAGAGAGACGAAACCGAGAAAACCAGGAAGCACAAGCCGAATCAGAACAGAATCACAATCTGCAACTGAGAACTGATGTGATGCAATCATCTGGTAGTCTATTGCTACAACGCACTGAAGCAGGCTATCAAGAAGGAAGTGCGATTGCTAAAGCTGAGTTAGCCAGTAAGGTTAAAGGCTATCTAGAGACTCGTGTAGTGGCTGACAAAGCCTTTAACGATTTTGTCGATGAGCTTGCAGTTGTTGACCTCTCAACGGTTGAAAACTCAGCACTACCAGAGGTGACCAACCCAAAGCAACTGATCGCTTCTTTGTTCTAGGAATTCTCGGAAACTTCTCAGAACATTCCGAGAACATTCCGAGAACTGAACTAAGAAACTATCGGCTAAAGCGAACGATGTTTTGGGCGATCGTGCTTCTCACACTTTTCAATGTTTTGTCCCCAAGATACTCAACTCAATTTCAACCTCAAAGGACTTATGACCAACAGTCAAATTAAATTCATGCTCGGCTTTATTGCTGGAGGACTTCTGGCTACCCCAGCGATCGTGATGCGAGTGAACGCCTCCTTTCTGGATTCACTTTCTCGCTGGAGTGCCTCCTATGGCAACAGTGCAGAAGCCCAAGAAGTCGAAGAAACTCCGCTTCCCGTTCCCCAAAACACTCCCCCGGTTGGACGCAGTAATGGATCTTCGATCGAACCCTGCGCGGCGCCGCTTCCAACGATGGCATCAGTTCCTACTTCTGAAGAGATGCCCACATCTTTGGGCAATCAGCCTGCTCGCAGACCTGCAAAGCCTACTTATCGGGATCGACGAGCCACGATTTTAATGAACACCGCGCCGGGGAATCGAATGCGATCGCTGCTTGGAAGAGTCGGCTACCCAAACCGATTTGACGATGCGACTTCAACCGACTTCTACATGACTGAAGACGGAGAGATAGCGGTAGTGAGCGATCGGGCAACAGATACCGTCGCCTCTATCAGCCTTCTATCCCCAAATCAATGACCAGGGCGGAAGCGCTCAAACTACAGCCCTGGACACACCCCAACAACCACAAAATTATCGAGGTACTTTCAATTATGCCTGGACAAACATGGATTCTAGAATCCGACGACAAAGACGGAGACTTTAGCGATACAGGCTCCCACAATACTTATCAGGTTGGCAACATTACTGATGCTGTTGAAGCTGAATCGAGAGCGCTTGAGGAGGGCAGAGAAGCCGTCTGGAACGATGCTTCTATCGATACTTCTGCAACTTATGACGTTGAATCTGGGCAGAAATTCACGATCGCTGAATTTGAACTCGATTCTCAAGGCGTTCAGTATCAACCAAAGTGAGGTAGCAATGTCAATTTTTTCTAGAATCTTTTTCGGTAATGAGTCTGATGATGATGACGAGAGCTTTGTAGACACTAACTCAGGCATTCAGTACACGAATCACAGCAAAGATGAAACACTCGATCAGGCTGCGCGATTTGATGAGTACGACGGCGGCTCTGACATCCGAACCAAGGACGGTCGAGACGCTTCAGACGTGGATGATTCCAAACGGTTCAACACTGCTATCTTTGAAGTGGATGAACCAGGCTTCTACTATCCGACTGAGTACGATCCAGGCAACCCTAGAAACCCAGCAAACAAGCCATGAATAGCTTAGAAAGACTCAAAGCAGCAATGCAGACTGAGACGACGATCGCCGCGATTGCAAAAAAGGCAAGAGTTCCGATCGCAATGGTTCAGTTTCATCTCAAAAAAGTTCCATCTGGTAAGCGGTCGATCGTTGAGAAAACTGATCAGTAAAAATCAGTTCCTACCACGTCATCAAGAAAGCCCTCCGACTCGTCACCGGGGGGTTTTTGTTTGCTCATAAAAAGAACCTCCCTAGAAGCAATCTAGAGAGGCTTATCATTAAAAAAATGTTGTAGTCTCTAAATCATTATGGCTGATCAAATCAACAGCGACTCACTCTCTCAACTTGTCAGAATGGCAGAAATTCAGCTTGAATTAAGCCAACAGCAGCGCGAAAGTATTGACGCTTTGAGTCAAGCGATTAGTCAAGGTTTCAATGGCTTGCGAGAAGTGGTAGAACGTCAGGCTGAAACTGCCACTCGTCAACAGCAAACCATTCAACAATTTGCCTCCATTCTCGGAGAAACCACCCGCGCTGTCTCTGAGCTTTCTCGCACTGTACGCGAATCTGTAGAGTCATCCCGTCGATCGGCGCAAGCTGCTGAGTCATCCGCGTTCCTTGCTCAAGCTAACCAAAACGCTATCAGAGACCTGATTGACGAGATGAGAGACCGCCGGAGCGAAGGGTAGCGCGTCCTCACAGCCTGGGAATCATAAATAAGCAAAGACCCCTCTCACAACGACATGAAAGGGTTTTTTGTTTGCACGTAAATCAGACCCAAACTCATTATTCCCAATGCTAGAGACTCTCATCCAGATAATTCCTGTCCTGTTAGGTGTCGCGCTTCTTTTGTTGCCGCTTTACCTCTTCCAGGTCATCATGAAACAAGGCACCAGCAAACACACCCGCCATCCCGCACGCATCAAGATCGATCAATCGACGTGGCTTATTGTGGCTGCCTTAATTGCCATGCTTCTGATTCAAGTGAGTGCATCCAACAGCAAAAACGCCCTCACAGCCAAACGAGAAGACTTTATTCCCATTCCACCACCTCAAGTGATCGGTACAACTGGGTCAACGATCGTGCAACTCTCCATCAAAAACGCCTCACCACAGGACATGAAAATTTTCTTCAAGGGAACTGAAAAGAAAAGTGTAGAAATCCCGCGATGTGAGACCTGCCAAATCTATTCGACTCCTCCCAAAAGCTGTCCTAAAGTTGGAGTCACCCAGACTTACACGCTCCAGCCCGGAGAGTATGAAGTTGACGTTGAGTTTAGTGGAAACACCCGTCCCTACCGCGGTCGCTGGCCTCTAGCCACTGGAACCCAGTATTCGGAGTGTTTCAGCATCACTTACGGCACCCCAAACAAAGACGATCGACAGATCTGGTGAGCTAACCTCTGACCACATAAAACCGTCGTCTCATTCCACCGCGTTGTGTCAACCTTGCCTCATCCCAGTAAGAGGTCAAAACCCCCTTTCCGCTCCAATGCCCATAGAGCCTCAGTTGGAACGAGCCATCCGAGTTGTTCTGACAGCATTGAAGCGGTTTGAGGTTTTAAGGCAAGCGCCGCAACGATTCGATCGTCCCTCTGCTTGGTTGCAAACAGGTTAAACCAGATCGACTTCAACATAATCCTCTGAATGGAGATAGAAGGATTTCACGGCGTTGAGATCGTCCCCTCCCCCGTGACGACAACGCGGCGCCGAATTTCATCCGCCACACCCTCAAGGGCCAACGCCGTCGTCCAATCGCCACGAAATTTCCCAATGCTCAAAAGCAGCCTCAGCATTGCCTTTTCAGCACCAACCTCATTTATATCAACTGTCGCGCTGCCGTCACTCATTGCCATCCTCCGATCGCTTTCGATAGCCCAGAATGCCTGACATTGTTTGTCCAGACTGCCCTAGCAGCAGGTTAAAGCAAGCATTGAGCGTCTTAAAATCATCGCTCAAACCGTCGATCTCTTTTCCAATGTGGCTGATCTGTTCCTTCATTTGCTCTTGATTGCGCCGCAAATGCTGAAAGTCTCTCTCAGCCGCATAGCGTTTTTTCTCACCATCCCCATACCATCGCACCATTCCCCAAACGGCCGAACCTGCACCCGCAAGAAAGGTAAGTATCGAGATAACATTGCTGATCTCAAGTTTCATTTTGCTTTCGTGCCTCACTTGCGATCGCATCCAACAAATCAGCCAGCGCCCCCAAATCGTTTAATTGCCCTGTCACAACCTGGAAGGCGACAAACGAGATTTTTTGTTTCAAGCTACGGGTGATTTTCATTTTTCTTCCTCTCTGCTGCATCACAGGCGATTGAGACCAAAAGCGGCAACAGTGCCAAAAACTTTCCAAGCGTTGCTTTATCAGGGATTAGATGAGCGTACTCCGGAGGAATCTCAGCAAATTTTGCTAATCCTCCCATCTCAGCAGGTCTGACGACGATCGGTGACGAGTCTTGATAAGTCGTCACCTCCCCCGTAGACAATCGCCTCACCTTCTCTCGATAAACCTCTGTACGTGGCTCTTCCCCTAATGGAGAAAGAATCGAGCAACACCAGGTGCGCTTTTCTTCCGACATCAAAACGGGCAAATCTTCAAACAGTTTGATAGCCATACCTTTAAGCCGTAGTTGAGTCGATAATCAGCCCCAAATTTTTGAGCGCCGTCGTGAGACTGAGTAGAGCCGCATTCCCACCGCGAGAGCCGCTAACGGTTGGACGGGCGATCGGTGTCGCACCCAAAAAGCCGATCGATGCTCCCGAATGCCTGAAAGCGTCATACACGCTCAATTGACCTTGAATAATCGTATTTCTGGAAATCACTGCACCGCCCAGACAGAAGAAGGCCCCCGTTGTCGTGCTGACTGTGTTGGCATTGCTGGTAATGGTCAGAGTCGTGAACCTTCCAGAGTTGGGAGTTGTGGCACCGATCGCGCCTGGTGCCCCCCAAGCGATCGCCGTCGTGGGATGCGTGTGATCAGCATTGGCTTTTTGGTTGAGCGCTGCTGTCATGTCTGCCTGATTGGCCTTTCCATTCAGCAGGTCTGAAAGAGTGCCAATGTGAGCAATCTCATGAGTATGTGAGGTGTTAGCCTTCGTCGCTAACGCTTCATTTGTCGCACTTTGAAACGCTAACAACGCCGCGCTCAGAGTTTCTTGTGAAACGAACCCACCAATATCAACCCCAACGCAAATCACCGACCCATCAAGCAACTCGATAAAGAGTTTCCCGTCTGCTGCATTGATTGCGAGTTGCCCTACAACCAACTCATCAGACCGAGGCACCCTACCCGGCTTTAAGAACGTCTTGTGTTGAATCGTCATTAGTCGCTCACAGTCCCATCATTCACCGAGGCCCCGCGATCGACCGATTCAGGCAAGAAATCAAGATTCCCGGTGTACTCCCACACCCAAACCACCAAATCAGGCAACCACCGTACAGGCGTAAAAACCAGCTCATACCTACCTGTAGCCAGGTGAGAAAGCTCAAAAATAGAGTCTTGGTTCAGTGGTACTACTCTATTGTCTGTCTCTGCTGATACATACATCTGTTTCATGTAGCAGCCCCGTCGCCAATTAGCACGAGTAGACGAAACCGTTTTGATTCTGACAACGCGGCTAGTGAGAGAACGCGCCGGACTAGCCGATACATCTGTTTGGGGACGGTTAAAACTGACCGCCCCGATCAACCGCCAAGAATCCGCAAGCATTTCTACAAAACTAAGGTAGTTGTTTCGCGCCTTTCCCGTTCACTGTCAGGAGTCCAGATCACTTTGTCTTCAAATTCAGCCAGTGAAGAAAAGCCAGCAGGCAGAATCAGATCTACCGTTTCGATGACATTCTCCACTGGCTCATATTCAACCTCGACCTCTCCAGACGCGATCAGAAATGCCACTTCTTGAGGTGATAAACCTTCAATGACTGGCAGTTCATCCATTACAGAAACACCCGTCGTTTAGGAATGCTGACCTTGACGATCCGCCGTCCTCTGGTAGTTTTGCCCACCAAACTCGCGATCGCCGTCCCCAAGTTAGTTGTCGAGCAAAAGACGCGCACTGTGTTTTGAGTGTCTCCCTGGGCCTGATTGCCCAACCCAGTGTTTAAAAGGGTCTGCTGCAAGCCGAGAGACAGACGAGGCAGATAGCGACCCGCCAAACCATAGAGCATCGCTTGATCGTTTGCTTCGGTCACATCTTGCACACCCAAATCCCCTTTGATGGAGTCGTAGATTGCTTTGGGAGACCGAAAAGCGATATTGGTGCCAGTTTTACCCGCATATCGAGCGAAATAATTGCCGCGTTCAGTTCTTGCCATAATTTTTTAGCCTTCCTTTTTCAGTTGTTAGTTAGGCGATTAAGGCAGGTACGTGACAGGCGCAAAGACAATCTGTCCACCAGAACCGCTAATGGTTGCGTTCAAAGTGGAAGAGATGGAAATCCGGCCGTTGTCCACATCCAGCGTGATTGAGACGCGGTTCTCACGAGTCGTCTCAGGAACAGCTTTTTCGGCTGCTTCGATCGCACGGACGACTTCGACTAATTGCCCTTCGAGAGAGGTTGCAGTGGTTGTAATTGCAGCAGCCATGTTGTAAATCTCCTAAGTGTTGAGAGTTGTTTATGTCGTATCGTTTGATACTCAAAACATAACCTCAACCTCTGGCATAAGTTTCTGTTCATTCTGTCGGCCCTTAAGCCCCGACTAGTAACTTACTCCTCCTGTTTCACAGACAGAGGATCGAAGTACCATCGGCTACCGATCTTAGTTGCCCAAACTTTTCCAACCCGCGCCCACTGATAAGCGGTTCGCTCGACAATGTGAAATTGCTTTGCGAAGTCGTGAGAATTTAGCAGCCGATCGAGCTGCTCATCACTTTCAACTCGCTTAGATTTGAACGGAAACTTAACTAAAAATACTTGATCCATTTTGGCTTAGTGTCGGTCTGACCAGTTGGGAAAAACTTGACGATTCGAGGTGCAACTCGGATGGTTTTTAACGCCGTTCCCTTGCGCTTACCGTCGCTGTAAATTGCCCCGGTTAACCAGAGAGGTTCAATTAACTTTTCGAGTTCCTTAATGACTCGATCTGCATCATTTCCATCTGCATTAACAATTAGTTTTGAGTTATCTCTAAGTGTTAGAATGCCCATCCTCTGACCTTTAATGTAGGTTGGGAAGTCACTCGCTACAGTTGCTTCTCGTGACTTTGCATAATGGGGAATTGATACAGCATATTTAGGTGATCCAAACTTGCCATCGGCTTTGACTTCGGCATATTGCACTACTGCCTGTGGGATGTCTGCCCCTAGTCGAATCTGCCACCAGTCAGGGATTGCAGCGTAGCACTCACAATTATTACTGCATTGTTCCCCTTGTGATTCTGCAATTCTATCAAGTGCTGCTTTGAGAATTGCAGATGCAATCTTTGGTACAGACAGAGACCCTGTTGTATAGACTGCCTCACCTGTTTCCTGACTGCATTCTTTAAAGATTTTGAATTCGATTGTCTCGCTATTGTTATTACCTTGTGTATCTAACTTGTCATGCAATCCCTGAATGCATGGATCATCGCACGTCTTTCTAGGTGCTTCCGGTTGTGTTTGCGGTTGTTTTTGCTGTTCTCTCTGCTGTACTTTTTCAGGGTCTACTGTGCCATCAGGTTTGTTTACGTTTGCAGGTGTGTTAACGGGTTGCCCATTGATCGTGACGTTTGTACCAGGCCCAAACGAGGGAGCCTTGACGTTTTGAGATGGGGTCATTTGCCGTGAGGGTTGCGCTGTGATCTGTCGGATGGGCGTATCGCCATTTTGTACAGGTTCACCGTTGATCGTGACGCTGGTGCCCGGTAGGTCAGTCGTTTTAGTTGGATTCCCCGTCGATGGATGGGCTGCCGGGTTGGTCAGAGGTAGCGTAGGGTTTGCTAACGGATTAGAGGGTGATTTGGGTGTGAGTGGATTTTGAATCTGTGGAGGTGCAAACGGCTGAAAGGTTGGGGCGATGCCTGGGTTAAGCGTAGGGGTTGTATCGGGTCTAGCGGTTGGTGACGGTTGGCCGCTGGGTGAGTTTCTGGGTGAGGGTGAGGGCGATCGTGCCGGGGACGTGGGAGAGTCGATCGTCGGCTTGGTATCGATTTCGGGAAGGTCTGGGCTTCCGTCTGGATTGGTTGGAATTTGCGGTGCTGGCTGTGGGTCGCCTGGAAGAATTGGATCAGGAGGGTAGCCAGCCGCCGGAGCCAGACTAGACACACTAGCCCTGATAATCCTTCCAGCATTAGGATCGATCTGCAAAAACTGAAATTGCTTTGGGTTCCCCGCCGCATCAAATGCATTTAGAAAAGCGTTTCCCCCACTAACTGAAACGTTTCCAACGGGGCCATAAACCCCTACCACAGTCGTATCGGGATACTCACCGCCAAACTGGATCGAGGTAGTTGCGTAGCTTAACTGAACGATGTAAAGCTTTCCTGCCACTCTTCCAGGTTGGGGTACGCCTGGTGAGGGAGGTGAAGGTTCAAATCCGGGGGGTAGATTGCCGTTTCCCAACCAAATTTGAGTTCTTGGGGCTAGTGGGTCATTGTAGGGGGTGACAAAATCTTCGGGTGCTGGAGATTTGAAGTCATTTGCGGGATTTGTTCCGCCGGGGTTTACATCTTGAAAAGGAGGATAGTTTTCCTTAGTCACGGGCACAAATCCACCGGGAAAATTCGCGTCAGGGATGGGTGGGGTGTAAGCAGGGAGGTAAGGTCTTGTTCCCGCTGTCGGATTGGACGAGTTCATGCGCCCTTGGTAGCCGCCACTGACAGAACTACTAGAACCGCCCCCCTGATTTGCCATGAGGCGATCGTAGAGTTTGCGTCTGACTTCGGGTTTTGCTTGTTGGCGATCGATGTAGCGCTGTAATTCAGCTTGAGCGATTCGAGCTTTACCGTATTCCGATAACTCGGCGGCACCAAAAAAGCCAACATTGATGTCCGCTAGTTCCTCAGTCAATCCAGCGTCTTTAATTTGCTGCTGCAAGGTTCGTTTTGCCTCGGCATTCATGATCACCGTTTGCTGTAGCGCCACTTCACCTAAAACGGAAGCAGTACCCATCATCGCTGTACCGCCGCCGCTAGTACCTAGTTGAGCCTTGACAGGATTAGAGCCGTTTCTAATTGCGGGATTTTGATTAATCAGTCCCTTTCTTAACGTTTTCTCTTGATAAGCTGCGAAAGGATCTCTAACGGGTGTCCCTGAAATTTCCTTGTATCGGTTCACACCACCAGAATTGTTTGAGTATTGAGGTGCTGTCTGTGTTTGATACTCGTAAACCCTAGGTGCGACACCCTGTTTTTTGGGGATGTACTCGTAGGGAGGAGGTATTTTTGATTCGATGTATTGTTTGAACGAGTCTCTAACAGGAGTTGCTGGAATATCTCTATAGCGATTTACACCCCCTCCACTATTTTTGTATTGAGCAGGCGCACTTGTTGCATACTCATAAACCCTGGGTGACACCCCATTCTGTTTAGGGATGTAATTAGCAGGTTGAGCCACACCAGGATCGAATCTACTAAAGCCTGGTGTGGCAACTTGATTCATCACCTTTAAGGTGGTTTTTATCGCACTTTCTAAACGAAGTTGAGAGTTTAGCCTCAGTTGATTTTGCGTTAGAACCTTGTTTCTTACTTGGTAAACCTGTGTCGCCATTGCAAACTCCAAAAAAAAGAGGGTGACCTGTGCTTGTCAGAGAAACCCCACAAAACTAAGCGTTGGTTTTGTAAGTAGTTAGGTGCAATTAAATATAAAACGCTCCAGTTCATACTCACCCGCTTC